>JAZRWV010000116.1:0-4381 GCA_045599925.1 Myxococcota bacterium | reverse complement strand
AAAGAACAGCATTTTTTGAATTCCCCTGTTTTTTTCCTCCCCCCGGCTGAATAGTAACCATCCGACAGCCGCGAAACTGAGAACTGCACACTAAGAGTTTTGGAAAATGCAGAAGCGTCACATTGCGAAAATTCGGCTTGTACCGAATTGAAATGCAAAGAAAATTATTCAATGATGAATGGGGAATGTTCGGCTGATTCTCTTGAGTCGTGTGCTGGCGTGAACTGCAAGGAACTTCCCGGTGTTGGCAGTGTGGCATGTGTGTCTGGAAAATGTGCTGTATCGTTCTGTCTGGATGATTTTCATCTGAGTGATGGCGTATGTGTTTCGGATGAAGCCGAAAGCTGTGGTGAACCGCCTGTCAACTGCATGGCGGAAGGCGTTAAAAATGCGTCCTGCGATAGCGGAAAGTGCCATGTGTTTGAATGCAAAGATGGCTATCATTTGTATGAAAACAGCTGCGAAGTTGATGATAATGCCAACTGCGGCAGTCATGGCAGCGCGTGTACGGAAAATTCGACATGCACTGATAAAACCTGTGTTTGCAACAAGGGTTTTCATGCAAAAGATGACGAGTGTGAGGCTGATTCGGCAAAAGCCTGCGGCAGTGCGACAAATGACTGCACGAATAAAGGGAGGTATCCAAAACTGGATAAAGCGGATGATATTGCCTGCGAGGATGGCCAGTGTGTTGCCAGGCATTGCAACAATGGTTTCGAGCTTTGTAATGGTGAGTGTTTCAATACTACTGGTTTATGGGGGATATTGGATGCATTTGATACCGAGCGAAACTGCGGTGGCTGCGGCAAACAGTTTGCGTGTGATGAGACGCAGCGCTGCGGGATGAAAACTCTCTCACATTCCTGCGTCTGCAATGACGCATATCATTCTTTGGCTGACGGTACGTGTGAATTAAATGACAGCAATAACTGCGGAGCGCATGGCGCTGCATGTTCGGAGCATATGACGTGCAAAGAGAGTGGTGGCGGTGTATGGGGTGCCGTTTCCTGGAAGTGTGTATGCAGTGAAGGATATCATGACTACAATGGTGTTTGTGAAGCCGATGATGTGAATAATTGTGGCAGGCATGGCAAAACATGTACGACAGGCAATATACTTCACAGTGCAGAAGTTGGGTGTCCGAAGGGGACATGTCAGGTTGTTTCCTGTGAAAGTGGTTATGACCAGTGCGGCAATGCGTGCGTTGATCTGAGTACAAACAATGCTCACTGCGGAGGTTGTGGCCGAACGTGCGGTTCGTTGTATTCATGCAGTGAGGGCCAGTGCATTTGCGATGCGACGATGTGTGGTTCGGAATGTGTGGATACTCAGGCGAATGCCAGTCACTGCGGCAGATGCGACAACAAATGTTCGGTTCCTGCCAACGCAACAGCGACCTGCAGTTCCGGGAGATGCGGCTCTGTCTGCAAAACCGGATATACCAAGTGCGGTTTGGGGTGTGTCAATACCAAAACGGATGTGCTGAATTGTGGGGGGTGTGGCGTTATGTGTGGTTCCATAAGGCACGGGGTGGCAGTCTGTACATCTGGTAATTGTGGTTTTACGTGTGACAGTGGCTATACGCTTGTCGATGGGATATGCCAATAAAACAGAGCGCGGCCGTATCGGCAGTTGAGCCGTTGACACGACGGTTCAACTGCCGACAGGCCGCGCAAAGCCGTGCGTATTGGCCGTTCGGCCAATAGCAGGGCACAAAAAAGTCCGCCCCCCTCTCCCGCAGGGCGAGGGGCGAAAATGCATGGCGTATTGGCCGTTCGGCCAATAGCCATGCCCCTAAGAAATTAGAGCGCAAAATCGAGATTAAACATTGCGTCGATTTGATTTTGCCGTTGTTGGAGTTTTTCAGTCAACGCGCGGTCTTCATCGGTTTGGGCGTTATCAGTCATGTAGTGAAGACAAGGCTGCAGAATGTTTTCCTGTTCGAGAGCTTGATTGCAAACTGAGCGCACGAGGTCAATTGCAGAGGCGTCTTTTTCGCGAGTGTCGATGTTGACAAAACGGACGAAAGTGGCGAGGAGACGGCGATTAAAGGGCTGCTGGGCCTTAATCCAGGTGCGTAGAGTAGTGCGTGAGGATGGCTGATATGCGTACAGATGCTCGGAAACGGAGGCAATAAGTTCCAGCGGAGCTTCTGTTTTGAGCAGGGCGGACATATCGTCGAGTGTAATCTGATTGGGAGTTGATTCGACGAGATGATTAAATGCGGTAAGACGCAGGGATTCAGCTCGTTTGGGGTCGAGAAGAAGGCGTTTCTGGAATGCGGCGCGTTCAGAATCGGATGAAATCGTGAGTGTGAGAGCCTGATAGAGCTGAATTTGTGTTTCAGGCCAGATTTCCTTATCGAATGCGGTTTGAATTTGAGCGACAGGGAAGTCATCCTGCGGGTGTTGGACAATGATCGATGCGGCTTCGAGTCGAAGTGTTTCATCGCCTTTATTGAGAGCATTCATTACGCGATCAACTTGATTTTCATCGCAGAAATCGTGAAGAACGCGAAGAGCATGTGCTTTTTCGGTGGAGTTTTTGGCCGACTCGTAGATTTTGAGTATTTGCGGTTGTTTGGCGTTCCATCCATGGCAGAAATCGATCGCGACGATACGGCGTGAAATGGCTGCATTGAGGAGTTGATCGACGATATCTGAAATGGCGTTAGCACTGTCATTTGATGTGTTTCCAGGGAAAAGCTGGTTTTGACTGTATTCTTCGCGGCGTAGTGTGCAATTGCGGACATCGGCTGGAGAAGAGTGAGCTGAATGGCAATTGGGGTAAGCGCTCATGAGTCGGAGAATTGGGGGATTATCAGGTGTGGCATCGGGATTTTCCGATTTTTGTTCCTGCCAGTTTAATAGCAGGCGTTTAGTGATTGCGGACTGACAGGAAGGTGTTTCGAGGCCGAATGATGCGACTTTTCCGAGTTCGCGTGCAGGAAAATTGGAGATGAGCTGTGCCCAGACGTCGATGGCATTATCGGGGTTGAGTTTGCTGTATTCGGTGAGTAAATCGTAAAACTGATTAGACTGTGGAGGGATGAGTTTCATCCAGGAACGCAGGACGGATTCGTAGGCTTCGGGGAATTGAGATAGCCATTTAGACCAGGATTCCTGAATGGAAGGTGTCTGAGTTTTTTTGGAGAGTTCGACAAGTCTTGGGCCGGCGACAGGGAGAGGCATTGCGAGCAGAATGTCTTTTAGAATGAGGTTTCTGGGGTGATCGACAGTTGTATTTTGGATCCAAATGTCGATTTGTTCGATAGCGGCTGGGTTATTGACGAGTTCCAGAGCTTTAGCAGAACGTTTAGGAGGAATGACGTTTAAAGCATCATCAATGATAGGGGTATTGGATTCAGAGGCAAGCGTATCATTGGAAGCGTTGTTATCGGAATTAGGGATTGTTTCTTGGGGTGCAGAATCAGGTGCGGTTGAGATGGGGCTATTTGAATCCTGAGCGAAAGCGGGAAAAGCGGAGAATGCGAGAACAGAAGCGAGAGAAATAGAATGAATGAGGTGAAGATTCATAGCAAAAAAGAGAAGAGCGTATTGGAAAGAAGATGGCAAAAGGCCGAAAAAACATGAGGTAGCGTTGCATAAAAGAGGATGAAAGTAAATGGTGATAATGGGTAGAAAAGGGAAGAGAGAGAATGCAGAGAGGAAAAAGAGAGGAAAAGAATAAAAAAACTTGACGAAGAAGATGAATCCCCCTATAAGGCGCAACCGTCGTCAGCCTGGGAAAACCGGGCGGCGGTCTTTGACAGAAGTGCAGCTGGAATTGCTGATGTGGCTCAATTGGCAGAGCACCTGATTTGTAATCAGGGGGTTGGGGGTTCGATTCCCTCCATCAGCATAGGAAGTATGGAGAGGTAGCGAAGTGGTTAAACGCGGCAGACTGTAAATCTGTTCTCCAAGAGTTCGGTGGTTCGAATCCACCCCTCTCCATACAGTGCGGGTGTAGCTCAGTTGGTAGAGCAATAGCCTTCCAAGCTATGGGTCGCGAGTTCGAACCTCGTCGCCCGCTTTAAGCTTGTGTAGCTCAGCTGGTAGAGTACTTCCTTGGTAAGGAAGGGGTCACCGGTTCGATTCCGGTCACAAGCTTATTTTTTATGTTAAGAAAGGCCTCATAGTGAGGCGTTTTTTGGTTGAGTCAGTGCATTAGGGCACTATATTTTACCCAAACAATGGAGGCTGGCTGCTATGGCCAAGGAAACATTCATTCGTTCAAAAGCACACGTTAATATCGGTACAATCGGTCACGTTGACCATGGTAAGACGACCCTTACGGCCGCCATCACAACCGTTCTTGCTAAATATGATCCCAGCATCACGGTTATGAAATTCGACGAAATCGATAAAGCACCTGAAGAAAA
>JAZRWV010000115.1:0-3002 GCA_045599925.1 Myxococcota bacterium | reverse complement strand
GTTGCATAGAGGATAGCCACTGCAAAACCGGCTATACATGCAATGTTGGCGGGAAATATTGCGAAAAAGCTTGCTCTGATTCAGCATGCAAAGTCATGAGTGGTGATGACTATGCAGGAAATGTCTGTGTGGATGGTTATGCAGAAGGCGAAATGATTTGTGGCTGCAATAGCAATTCCGACTGCAATTCCGGTTATGAATGCAACTCGACGATGATGATGTGTGTCAAATCAGAAGCTGGAGACACTTGCGAAGCAGCAAAATGTGATGCAAAGACCGGATATGATTATTACGGCAGTGCATGCGTCGATTCAGGTTATGGCGATAAAATGTGCGGTTGCACGGAGGATAGTCATTGCAAAACTGGCTATAAATGCTCAGTTTCAGCCAAAACCTGTTTAGAAGAAGGTGGGATTCAGAAGAAGGATTTGAAGCTTGAGTTCCCCAATTCAGGCACAGTAACTTGTGATAACTTAAAATCCAAAAATACAGATATTAAGGAATGTGTTCAGGATACAAGCTACGCGAAGATGTTTTCATTGACCTATAAAAATGGTGCAGTCGTTGTGCTTAGACCCAGCAGTTATTCCGGTGGCAAGGCTAATCTAAAAATTACTGGAACAGACTATATCGAGTTCAGTTATCTGGATGCAGGAAGTGCTGTCGCCTTTACCTATCAGCATGGAGCGACTGGGGATAGCAAACGTGACAAGAACACGTTAAAAGTGACTGATAACAAAGATAACAGTCAGATTTATCGTGCCGCAACTGAGATTGGGTCGAACACCGACATCAATGAAACATTTAACATGAATAGTGCTGCAACGGGATTTAAGATGACGCACGAAGGGGAAGGGGAGAATGTAGTTGCAATCAAGACTGTAACGATTACAGCGCCGTAAATTTGGCATGATTAAAGCAGAAGCCGCCCATTTGGGGCGGCTTTATTTGTTTTTGAGGGATTCAAACGTATTACACACATTAGACTGCATTTGCTGCAATCACTGAATTTGAATAAGTGTTAAGCAAAGCGCGCCGTATTGCAGATAGGCGCGCTCCATGGCCGTATCGCAGATAGGCCATGGATGCCGGATGTAGCGCCGTTGAACGGCGCAAATCGGCATCCGAACTATCCATTTGTTGACAAAAATGTTGATAAAAAAGTCACTTGGTAATAATTAACTAAAGCTTTTATTTGAATATATATGCCTTATTTATGCTCTTATTTATACTTGAGGAGAGTCTGCATGAAAATCAAACTTATCATTTTAGCTGTTTGTATTGCTATTGTCGGTTTCATTGTTTTTTTCCTGACAAATTCCAAATCTGATGTCGAAGAAATGGAGCAGAATCAGCGCCAGACCTCGAAAAGTACTGACGGAGACTCTGAGTTTGGTTCGAATAGCGACTACAGCAGTTTTCTGAGTGGAAATGTCACCGATGGACTGACCCATAAAGGACTCGCAGCGGAAGTCACGCTCACCGATTCGGACAGGCAGTCTCGGTCTGCGACGTGCAGCAGTGATGGAGATTATCATTTCGAGATCGACAGCGGAAAATATCAGGTTTCTGCGATATATGAAGGCTATGTTGCTCGCGGAAAGAATGACGTTTCGCATTTAATTGAGCTTGAGGATGGCGAAGACTCTCCCGTGCAGGACATCGAGCTTTGGCCGGAGGCCAGAGTGACGGGGCGCATTACGAACGAAGGTGCTGGTTTTCCGGCCGATATTAAACTTTCGTATGTCGAGGATGACTCGGGGGCCAAAAACTACGATTTTAAGTCGCTCACAGCCGGCGATGACGGCAATTTCATGTTCGATATGGCGTATGCAGGGACTGCAAAAATCGCGATCACAGCCAAAGGATTTCCGGAACAGGTGCTTTCAGATGTTGAACTTGAACCGGGTAAAACTGTTGATCTCGGGGAAATTCCTATGCTTCATGGGGTTTCGCTGTATGGTATTGTTTTGGACAGCAGAACTCAGCAGCCGATTCCCAGTGCGAAACTTCAGTTTGTCGAAAACGACGATGTCATTTCCGAAGCCACATCCGATGAAAATGGCGAGTACCAGTTTCCGGCTGTCATAAGAGATGATGTCTGGGTTAAAACGCAGGCAGCCGGCTATCATGATGTTGATTCAGCTGTTGCTTTCAAGGCCGCAAGTCGTCAGGAGTACAATGTTTATATGACGCCGATAGATGGCGTTTCTCTTGTGCTTAACAACATGACTGGTCGCGAGCCGCTTATTTCTACCGTCACGGCAACTGACGTTAAGACGGATAAAATCGTCTATAAACAGGATCTCGAGAACGGTACTTATGATTTGAAACAGCTCACCGATGGACCGTATATCTTTACGGCAGTGTCTGCCGATGGCGAGACGACTGCAAGCGCAAGAGTGTCAAGCGGAAATACGGTTATGCTGACGCTCAAGCCATTTGGAACAATCAATGTTCAGCTTGTGATCGATACGCCGAACCCCAAGTATGACCACGCCGAATACCGTTACACCTACGAATCCGGGGATAATGAGATTTTCGTAAGTGATTGGAACATGCCGTTATCGGACAGTTTTACACTTGAAAAGCTTAAGCCGGGAACCTATACCATCGAAGCGAGGGCCAATTTCTATTTTACGCATGTGTCAACCTCTCGACCTGTCATTATTGACATGGGCAGCACCGAGTTCGTCAAGCTGAAGCTTACTGAGCGAAAAAGTTTACGTTTTCAATTAAAAAATGCCTCTGATATTGATCTTTCCAAGTGCCGGTTTGTCATTATCAACACGGATTCCAAAGGCATCGATATGACCCCGTTCTCGTCCAGTCGTAAATATAATGAAGGCGATGAATACGCGTTTGAAGAGGTTCTGCCGCCCGGCAATTTCACGTTTGTCGTTGAGAGTGCAGACGGGCGTGTTGGTGCATTTCGTGGTTCAAGTGCAGGCGATGACTCCGATATCAGCATGGAACTGGACATGAGCTTGTCGCGTCAGACG
>JAZRWV010000114.1:0-2917 GCA_045599925.1 Myxococcota bacterium | reverse complement strand
AAACGAAGTTCATTTCATATTGTGAACTCAGTCCCCGGGGCAGAGCCCAGGTTGAGTTGTAACCTTGGAATTGATGTTTCAAAAGCTAAACCTGACTGTTATCTATCACAGGGAATTGAACGAAAAGCTGGACACTCTACGCCGAATGGAATGCAATAAATAAGTCATTAGTCGCTATTTAATTCAATCTATTGCATTATCGGGGCTCAGGCGGTAGAAACGAACCGGCAGAACTGCATGAGGCCTGATTTGTATCAGGCTCTTTTTTTTCACGTATTCAAAACAAGACGAACAATGGCAAAGCTTTATTTCCGATACGGCGCCATGGGAAGCGCTAAAACCATGAATTTGCTCGCAGTCGCTCACAATTACGAGCAACAGGGAAAACGCGTCATCCTGATTAAGCCTGCTCTCGATGACAGATTTGGCGCAGAACTGATTCGTTCTCGTGCTGGACTTGAGCGCAAAGCAGATCTTTGTGTAAAGGCGGATACACTTCTCGATTACGATCAACTGCGTGGCCTGGATTGTATTATCGTCGATGAATGCCAATTTCTGAGTGAATTTGTCGTTCATCAGCTTCGCAATATTACTGTCGATCTCGACATTCCTGTCATTTGCTATGGTTTGCGAACGAATTTTATGACCCGGCTTTTTGAAGGTTCTCGCCGTTTGATGGAACTCGCCGATGCCATTGAAGAAGTCAAAACGACTTGCGCATTTTGCAACCGCAAAGCCGTATTCAACATCAAACTGCGTCATGGAAATGCCTGTACTGCCGGTGAAGAAATTGAACTCGGGGCAGAAGACCTGTATCAGCCGACGTGTTGTCGGTGTTTTGAAAATCGTATTGGTGCAGACAATCCGCTTCGCAACAAGGATTCTCGCGTTGAATTGTGGCTCGTTCGCCATGGCGAAACCATAGAAAATGCAATGGGAATTTTGTCCGGTCAAATCGAAGCACAGCTTTCACCGCAGGGAGTCGAACAGGCTAAAGCACTTAAATCAAAGCTGGAGAATATGCAGTTTACAGCTGTTTATTCTTCGAGTTTGAAACGAGCTCTCGATACGGCGAAATATGCCGGTCAGACACCGACTGCGGTGGATGCACTACGCGAGTTCTGTTTTGGCGATTACGACGGAAAAGCCATTCGCGAAATCGATCCGGAATGGGTTAAAGCCCTTTACTCATTCACAGAATTTGAAACGCCAAATGGCGAAACGATTGAGATGGTGAGCAAACGCGTTACGGGCTTTATCAATACATTAAAACCGGGGAGATATCTCATTTTTGCGCATGGTGGAGTGATTCGAACCATTGGCCGACATCTTGGCGTGGATAAGTTTATACAGAACGGAACCGCGCTTATCGTGGATTGGACCCATCGTCTAATCCTGGGCACGATGGAATAAGAGCGAATAGCGCGGCCGTATCGCGCCAAGCGATAGCCCGCGCACATCGCCTGGCGTATTGGCCAAAAGCCAATAGCCAGGCCCCATAAAAAAAATACATCCTGTGGATAAAAAATCGATCAGCCTGTGGATAACGTGGTATAAGATCACCTCAGGACAGATGGTTTTGCCCATGATGTCGATCAGGGCCCGCGTCAAGGCGGGACGAGCTCAGCTCTCGGCAGATATGCGGCGATTTTGTAAACTTTTTTCAACAAACAATTTGGAGCTCCCTTGACTCGTAAGATCCTGATTAATGGTCGGCGTGAGGAAGAACTGCGTGTAGCAATTGTCGAAAACCAAACGCTCGAAGACTTTGAAATAGAAACCAAAAGAAGCGGCCTGCTTCGCAACAACATTTATCGCGGCGTCGTGACGAATATCGCACCCAGCCTCAATGCGGCTTTTGTCGATTTCGGTGACTCGCGAAACGGTTTCCTCGCGTTTAATGACGTCGTCGAAAGTGCCTATATCAAGCACGGCAAAGACCTGAACCGCATTTCCGACGTTCTCAACGTCGGTCAGGAACTCATCGTTCAAGTCATTAAAGATGCCGGCGGTCTGAAAGGCGCCCAGGTTACCACAAATATCAGCATCGCAGGTCGTTACCTCGTTTTGCGTCCAAAAGATGCCAAAAGCGGCGTCTCCAGAAAAGTCGATGACGATGCACGCGCCGATTTGACACAGAAAATCCGAAGCCTCGACCTTCCGGAAGGATACGGCTGCATTGTGCGAACCAATGCCATGGATCAGCCTCGCGCCATTCTGCTTCGAGACGCAAAAGTTCTCGTCCAGCTGTGGCATAAAATCGAAGCCGAATTTGCCAAAGGCAAAGGCCCGCAGCTTCTTTACAACGACCAGGATATCGTCGTTCAGGCCATGCGCGACTATTTCGATTCGTCGATCAATGAAGTCCTCATCGATGACAAATCCTGCTTCGAACGCGCCAAAACCTATGTCCGCGCGACATTCGAAAGTGGCGAAGACAAGCTGAAACTTTACGAGGACAAAGTGCCGTTGTTTACGAGATACGGCATTGAAAAGCAGATTGAACAGATTTATGCACGAACCGTGTGGCTTCCAAGCGGCGGATTTATTGTGATTGATCCGACCGAAGCCCTGACCGCCATTGATGTCAACTCTGCGCACTCGACAAAACGTGAATCACAGGATTTAACAGCCTATCACACGAACCTCGAAGCCGCCGTCGAAATCGCACGACAGCTCAGAATGCGCGATATCGGCGGACTTATTGTCATCGATTTCATCGATATGCGTCAGGGCAAACATCAGCGAGATGTTGAACGCGTCATGCGCAATTCAATGGCCCGCGACAAAGCGCGAAGCAAGGTTGAACGCATCAGTGCAAACGGCCTGCTCGAAATCAATCGCCAGAGACTCAGCCAGGCTCTGACCATGAGAACACACCTCGAATGCCCCACATGCGGCGGACGTGGCTTCATCC
>JAZRWV010000113.1:0-2522 GCA_045599925.1 Myxococcota bacterium | reverse complement strand
ATATATATTATTATTTTTCTATTAATCCCGGTCATTTTCTTGATCGGGATTTTTTTTATTTCAAAAACATGGCTATTGGCCGATGGCCAATACGCCATGCGATACGCGCGGCCTATCGGCGGTAGCACACCGCTACGGCCGCGCTTTTTTTTTTAAATAAACTGTCTTATTTCATCGTTTAGTGATAGGGCTCATATTGAGCATGACTTAAAGCATGTGAAATCATCAAATGTCATTTAATAGGAATATATCGATAATGCATACCCTCAAAAAAACAGCAATTCTTTGTACGACACTTGCACTTGCCACCACACTTTCAGGATGCCCCAAACAACTGAATAATGTTTCTCCAATTGAATCGATTACTCCGAATCCCGAAGAAAGCACGCAAGAAGCCAGTCATGAGACAGCTGCGACTCCAAAGACTTGCGACATCCCGCCTGAAGAACGTCCCGATGTTCCTCATGAAGTCAGCTATAGAGCTCATGTCGACTCCAAAACTTTGTTGGATGCCTATGAAATCGATCAAAGCATCAATGACACCGTATGTAACCTCATTAAATCCGGTGCGGATGTCCAGCCGCTCATCGATAAGAATGTTCATCAGGATAAAAACCAGGCGGCACTAATGTTTGATTGTGCCTCTGTTGGCTATAATGTCGCTGCGCTCGAAGCATTAGTTCCTTTCTTAGAAAATAATGATAAAATAACAGCTTCATTAACTGAACAAGTACATGGTTTTAATTATAGATATATATTCGACGAAAATTGTATCAATATCATTGATATCGACTATATTCTAAAGGACAGCACAAGAAGAAATGAATTTCTCCGATTTTGCAAACAGATGATCCAAGCAGGTAGTGACTTTGACATCGATGTTCAACAAGCTGTTTTAAACGATATTTTATCATCATCATTAAACACGGAAAAGTTTGAATTAGCCGAAGAATTCATTAAAGAGTTTGGTATTGATATTAATGACGAAGAGATTGATGGCAATACAATTCTAAGTTTTCATGCGTGCGATGCGGAAACAGTGCGTTTTCTTGTCAAACTTGGAGCCAGCCCAAATACACAAGATACAAATGGACATACACCACTCATGAATGCAGTTGATTGGGGAGATCTCGAATGTGTTAAACTTTTGATTGAAATGGGGGCCGATGTGAATGAAACGAGTTACAGGGCTGAACTTTCTATAAATCGTACAGCACTTTCACATGCATTTGAATTAAATGAAGAAAATAAAAACCGTGCAGAAATTATTAAAGTTTTAATTCAATCCGGTGCTAAAGTCCGTTTAGAGGAATTCAAAGAAGCTTATAATTATAGTATTGATACAGAAGAAATTCTTTTAGATGCTGGTGCACCCAAAGAAGATGTTGAACGGGCCATTCGATATCTCTCATTAGATATCTACGACGTCAATTCTGTTAAAGCGTTCTTTAAAGATTATCGCCTGGAACCCGATTTTTTCATCGCTCATGGTCCCTGTGGCATTGACTATAAAAAAGCAGAAAAGACATTTATTCAGGCTGGAATACCTAAGAAAGATATTATTCCAGCGTTATATAA
Organism: Myxococcota bacterium; assembly: GCA_045599925.1. GTDB lineage: Bacteria > Myxococcota_A > Bradymonadia > UBA4248 > UBA4248 > UBA4248. The sequence goes on along the minus strand of JAZRWV010000113.1, from coordinate 944 downwards.
TGGTCTTACTGAATGTTGCAGGCTAGCTGAAGAACAAGGTGAATATGATTCTACAGAGTGTACACAAGTGATCGATATGTTGCACTAATCTTCGCATGCGAAGCATTGAACGGCATAGAGAGGAATGTTTGTCAGCCAGTTCTGAACGCAATATGGAAAGTTAACATTTTTCCGGACGATCTTTATTGCTAACCACAGCAGTAACCTTCTATCCCCACAAAGAAAAATGTGATTTGATATCCAGTCATTCAACTCATATAATATGCGCATTGTCCCATGCTCGTTCGCGAAACTGCGTTTCGATAATGGACATATCCATATCATGCACGGGGCGTTGCGGGGTGTCCCCGCATTGGGGATAGGCGCGTATTTGCTTTGCAAATAGCGCCGAAGGGGGCATCCCCCCTCACTCAACTTCTTCAACGCATACCTTGAAGCAAAGCCATGAAACACACAAAAAATACTGTCATTTTGAGCATTATCGCAATCTTTTCGCTCGCAGGATGTGACGAATCTTCCTCATCCATACCGACTTCTGACACATGTACACAGGATCCACCCCACGAAACCTGTGTCTGTCAAAATGACGCATGGCTATGTGCTCCCATCTGTCCGGATGAATGCCCGGATGAGTGCGACCAAAACGGTAATTGCCCACTCACTTGCCCGGATGAATGCCCGGATGAGTGCGACCAAAACGGAAAATGCCCCGTATCTTGCCCAGATGAATGCCCGGATGAATGCGACCAAAACGGAAATTGTCCCAACAAGTCGGATCGTAGCCATGTCGTTCTGTGAGCCAAGGAGTTGGGTACCACAGTTGTCTTCCTAAGACCGCTTGGCCTCCGACTTGTCCGGATGAGTGCGACAAAAACGGAAAATGCCCCGTATCCTGCCCAGATGAATGCCCGGATGAATGCGACCAAAACGGAAATTGTCCCAAC
>JAZRWV010000112.1:0-9840 GCA_045599925.1 Myxococcota bacterium | reverse complement strand
CCGAAATCGCCGCCCGATATGCCGATGCACATCACATCTGGTACTATTTCGTTGCCATTGCTGCATGTGCTGGTATTGCACTCGTCATATACACACTGATATGCAACAGAATCGACAAATCACGCGGAATATCGGATAAAGATAATAGCGAAGATAAAACGCAAGAAGCTTAAAAAACTTAAGGCTGAATACATTCTGATATTCAGCCTTTTCTTTTATTGTATCAAATCAGAAGTGCTCGAAACGCCCGTCACTTTCTGAAGTTTAACCAGAGATACACGATAATCGTGAAGAGCCTGCAAATACATCGAACGCTGTTCGATATACGTCGTCAACGCCGAAACGATATTATCGACTTTGCCATCTCCAGCTTCATAATCCATCAGTTCCTGTGTCAGAAAACGCTTTGCAGAACGACGGGATTTGTAAGTAATATCGATATTTAAGAGCTGATTATATGTATCCTGATATTGCTCAGAAACTTCGAGGTCGATTCCCGCAATGGCGAGTTCATGCTGAGCACGCATCCGATCGGCCTTAGCATTTGCCTGCCGAACCTGGAACGCCTGCCGAACCGGATCGAGGTCCCATTTGAGTACAAATCCAAGTGCAAAACCTTTTCCATTATAGGAATCCGAAATAAAGAAGTTGTCGATGTCCAGCTTAGGAACAGCATTGCTGTATTTATAATAAAGTTCACCGGCTACGACCAAATCAGGCCACCAGTTCAGCCACTGAATTTTAGCCTCGAGATTGGCGGCAGTTTCTGCTTCTTCGAGCAATCTCAAGTCACCGCGATGCTCATGAGCCAGTGCAAGAATTTCTTCAGCCGATTTCAGCACAACCTTTTCCGGGTCAAAATTCATCTCTTCAACTTTAATCGGAAGTTCGAGCTGAGTATGAACAGAAAGAGCGCGTTCTGCATAATCGCGTTTTGCTGCGATCTGATTTTTCAAACGATAAAGATTGGCAGCCGCAATATCAATTCGATACTGATCAGTCTGTTTGACGTCTTCAGAACCACTCTCCATCAGCGCATTGTATTCATTCTGAATCCGTTCCACATAATCTTCGGCTTCTTTAATCACATCGGCTGCTGCATTGGCCAGCTGAAGTCCGATATAAGCTCTTGAAACGTCGTATTCGACGTTTATCACTTCATTTTCTGCGCGCAATTCCTCGACTTTAAGCCCGATTTTGGCGAGTTCATGCGTATGATAAATCTTGGTAGAAGTGAAAATTGGAAACCAGAATTCGAGATAATTTCTGGTCGTAAAGCCCCATGAACCGAGAATATTATCCCAGATATCCTCTTCAGAATCCGTGATATCCGTCACTTTGGGCATAGGTCCGAATTGAGATTTGAAGGAAAATTTCGGCGCCCAATAATATTTAGCTTCGGAAAGCTGAGCATCTGCAGCATCAACGGCATATTTTTGAGCCTGAATCTGCGGACTGTTTTCGCGAGCCAGCTCACAGGCTCTCTCCAACGAAATGACTTCCTGTGCATATCCAGTCTGGATTCCACAAATCAATCCCGCAGCAAGAGCCGCAAGTTTTATAAGATTCACTGCAAAGTTCTTCATGCGCCCAATTTCACCAAATCACATCGTTTCAGAATAAGCCCGAAACAAATCAGCAGTATTATTTTTAAGTCTCCAAAACCTGACTTATGTTTTTTTAGGAAACATCGAAACTTTTTCAATATTTGCCTTGTGGAGTCTATGCATGACCCCGACGACAAAACCAAATTTTGCTTCGGATTCAGCATCGACAATGACACCGCCTTCGCGAGCTGCATCATTTTCGCGCACCGCGCGTTCAATTTCATCAAGGCAGCCCATCCATTTGCTCTTGTCTGCGGCATTTTTGTGTTCAGAGCAGTCGGCAACGACTTTGTTATCAAATGAAACGACAAGAGAAGACGAAACTTTTAGCGTCAAAGTCTGCACTTTATCCGCCGCAGCCCCTGAATTATCAAGTGCCGGAAGGTTCAGAGCCACGAGTCTTTGCTGATTATCGCGATCTTCCTGCAGCTCTTTTTTTGCCCTTTCTTTTTCCATGACAGGTGCTGCGACCATAAAAATAATGAGCAAAACGAGCATGACATCGACGAGCGGAGTGATATTGATATCGGCCATCACGCCACTGGCAGCCTGCATTCCCATTGAATCCTCTCCTGCACAATGCCTCGGAAATATCCATTTTCCGAATGTCTATCTTTTGCATCCATACGGAATACAAAACCACAAATTCAAACAGGCCTTATTACATGGATATGACAAGAATTTGCACAAAATTCGTCCATAATGCGCCTGTAAATTGAAAATCAAAGTCATTCGTGCGTTTTTTTTCCATTCAAACCTGCCTGCCGTATGGCCGAGGCCATAGGCAGGCAGACCAGGCGTACGAAGAAGCCTGGTCCCCAAAACAAAAAAAGCCGCATCCGAAAACCAGATGCGGCAATATCAAACTACGCTTTTATGCAAAGATTATTTTGCACCAAGTGCATAGAATTTACCCTTAATCGTCTTGACATCATCATCGCTGATTTTAATCGAAACGTCCCACGTGCAGCGCGTGTCAGCTTTGCTGTCCATACCCCAAACATAATCGTTTTGACCGAAATAGGTCAATCTGGTCGGGTTATTGAAGCTGTTCACATTGTAATTGACTTTGCACTGATCACTGGAGAAGGTCACATTCTCAGTGGAAACCGAGAGTTTATCGAGCTGAGAGTCAATAAATGAGTCAAGTGCGCTGAGCCCCGTCGTGCATAGGCTGGAAAGTGTTGTAGGCTGAACAAACACAGAAATCAGATTTGCCCAATCCTTAACTTTGCCATCATCACCAGTGATAGCGTCCGTGATGAGCTTGACGAGGACTTCGCCGACAGCATCGCAGCCAAAAAGCGTACTATCAACTGGCGCATCCGGATGTTTGTCATTGTAGAGATTGATCAGGCCCACACCGACATAATAGGCAAGGATATCGCTAAGAGATTCAACTTTAACGTTGCCCATATTGATAACGGTCGGAAGAATCTGAATCAGGGCTGCGTAAACGAGTCTGCCATAAGCCAGATTCAGGCTGTGAGAAGCAATATTGACATCTCCGGATCCATTGACAATTTCACCAAACTGAGCTGTGAACGTACCTCTAACCGAGCTTGCATCTTCGTCGAGTGTTGCAATGGGAATTTCGCAGAGAAGTTTATTGTTGATATCCCGGCCGTATTCCTCACCAATCAGGCAGCTTGTAAATGTGCCGTTGTGATACAGAACCGAAGAATAATTATGGGCATTTCCTGCGATCTGTCCCTGTTCATTCAGCTCATTGCCTGCAATTCTGAAATTGCCATAAAGCGTAAAGTTTTTCGCGATATTGTTGGCAATTTCAATACCACCCGTTGCGGAATCCCACCAGGTGATCTTGCTTGTCAGCTGATTCAGATAATCAGAAATGATCTGTTTGACGCCAAACTGAGCCAAAATATCATCAATGCTCATCGAATCGAGGAAGCTCGCGATGACAGGTCCGAGTGTTGGGATTTTTTCAATCAGACTTCTAAACCAGGTGGCATCGAGAATCAGCGGGAGGAGCTGCTGAGTGAGAACGTTTGGCAGAGTTTCTTCCGGATTGCTCAAAAAATCGAGCACAAACTGAATCCAGTCGCCAGCGAGCATATCCTGGAATTTGACGGTTTCACCAGTTTGTGAAGCACTTGGAAGAAGAGACAGAGCATTGAACTGGCTCATCAGGAAATAGTTGCCGGCATAGGTAACATTCGGGATTTCCGGTTCGACCGGATCACAGGCAGGATTTGTTGGATCTTTTTCGCAATCAACCGGTGTCTGACACGAAGGATCGTTTGGATTTGTCTCACAAATGTTAATGATCTCATCAGCCTGACCATCGCCAAGAGCGACCGTAACCGCCTTATTGTCGCGGTTCATTCCATCTGTGCAGCCGTAAGCAACATAACCGCCGCTTTCTTTCATTGCGCGAGCGACGACGGCATAATTGACGACATCACTTTCTTCAATGCTGAATTTGTAATCCTTGGTGAGAACAGCATCGCCCACTTCAGAAACTTTCTGGCTGCCATCAGGAATGGCACCGATTTCACTGACTGTCATGCCGGATTTGATAAGATTGGCACAATTTCCGCCGGGATAAACCATAACCTGCGCAACGTTAAGCTTCTGAATGCCTGCGTACGAAAGTTTGACATTGTAATCGACATTCTGTTTCTCAGGACCAGGTTCGACCTGAGCTGCAGTGACTTCAACAGTGACTTCAACCGGCGTTGTCGAATAGGAGTCAACCGTTGAAAATACGATTTTCCCCGTACCGGCGGACACACCAGTCACTGTAAAAGAGGCAAGCCCCTGAACATTGGTGGCGACACTGGCCATATCGGCCGTTCCGTCCATCAGAGAAAATGCCGTTCCGGTTTTAAGCCCTTGAACCGTCACACCATTGACAAAACTTGCCTGATAATTGGAATCCAGCTGCGACACCATCATTGTAATGCTTCCAAGCTGGCCTTCTTCAAGTTTCAGAACACGACTTACCGGAGACTGACAGGCGAGAAAATACTCAACACCATCTTCGACCTGAATATCACTGCTTGACGAGGATTCATTGCAAGCTGCCGTCATTGCAGCAACCCCAATCATAAGAGCGCACAGCCATGTTTTATTCTTCATACGATTACCTTTGTTTTTTGCGTGAGCATCAAATACTGAACGATCAGGTTTTTCAGTTTTTTGCCCATGTCTAAGTACGAGCTTTGCACATTTCATTCAAAGCTGAAGTATTCTAGTGATCTGAACACAAAAATCCACCTTTTAGAGTATTTTTCTATTTTTTTATCATCCCTCCAAATCAACATCATTCGTTATTTTTTGATTTTGAGAGAGGATTTTTGTGTTTTTGTGGTTCGCCTATGTGCCCTTGCGTGCGCATACGGCGAACACTCGCGCATCCTATGGCATTCTGCCATACGGATGCGCATTCTCATGCATTGAAGCTGCCGCAATCGTCCATTGCCTCACATCAATGCGTTCATAATCACCCCTTCAGAGCATCAACCTTATCCGTACGTTCCCAGGTAAAGAAACCATTTTCAGGTTTGCGACCAAAATGGCCGAAGCTTGCCGTTGGCGAATAAATCGGACGAAGCAGATCGAGAGAGCTGATGATTCCGGCCGGTTTCAGCTCGAAACAACGGCGAACACGACGCTCGATTTCTTCTTCAGGAATGACGGCCGTTCCGAATGTATTGACGAGCACAGACACGGGTTCAGCCACGCCGATGGCATAAGCGAGCTGAACCTCACATCGACGTGCGAGACCGGCTGCAACGACGTTTTTTGCGACATAGCGAGCCATATAGCAGGCGGAGCGATCAACTTTGGACGGATCTTTCCCGGAAAATGCACCGCCACCATGACGCCCCATGCCACCATAAGTGTCGACAATAATTTTGCGTCCGGTCAACCCACAGTCCCCCTGCGGCCCGCCAATCACAAAACGACCTGTCGGATTGATATGATATTTGGTATCCTTTGAAAGAAGATTGGCAGGCAGTGCTTTCTTAATCACGAGCTCCATCACGGCTTCACGAAGATCTTTTTCGCTGACATCGGCACTGTGCTGCGTCGAAACAACGACGGCATCAATGGCCTGAACCTTGCCGCCTGCATAGCGCACCGTCACCTGGCTTTTGCCATCCGGACGCAGGAAATCGACTTCATTGCGGTTGCGAGCTTCTGAAAGACGGCGCGTCAGCGCATGGGCATACATGATCGGTGCCGGCATGAGTTCCGGCGTCTCATCACATGCAAATCCAAACATCAGTCCCTGATCACCGGCACCCTGCTCTGTCACAACACCTTTGGACGGATCAACGCCCTGACAAATATCGGGACTCTGAGATTCGACATCCACGAGAACACCGCATGTCTCATAATCGAAGCCCTTTAATGAACTGTTGTATCCAATTTTCTTGATCGTATTGCGGGCAATCGTCTGCATATCGACATAAGCTGAAGTCGTGACTTCACCAGCAATAATCACAATACCCGTCTTCAAAAGCGTTTCACATGCCACATGTGCGTGCTTGTCTTTTTCCAGAATGGCATCCAAAACAGCATCACTGACCTGATCGGCCATTTTATCGGGATGACCTTCTGTGACTGATTCACTTGTAAAAAGAAATTCTCTATCCATGCTTATTTCCTTTCAATTATGGGAAATTACCCACGAAACGCGCACTTTTCCCTATGTCCGCAGAGTTTTTTGTACGCAATTAATATTTGAACACTGAAAACACCTGACCATCCCCGAACATAGACTAAACCATCCATTTTCGGTCGGCCATCTGCCTGTTTTTGTGAAACACAGTCTCCTTTTTAGCGATGTTTGACAGGTTCGCAATACGGACAAATCAACCTGATGCCGGAATTATTCCAGCCCACACAGTCGCGGCGCATATAACGCAATTGCAATACATTGTCAATGCTCATTGCACATTAAATTAAAACCAAGCCGCACCCAAAGGCGCGGAAACTATAGGTGGGAAAATCGCATGCTCCCCCGATAGCGCCTAATGGCGCAAATCGGGGGCTACAAATATCGAACGCTTACGGCATATAGAACAACACGAAACGAAAATAATCGCATTCATTGCGGCGTTGCATGCTACGCCGCAACATGGAATTGCACATTGCTAATTACGTTTTATGAATTAGATATAATAATGCGTCAAAATTCGGCGAAGTGAAAATAATCGCATTCATTGCGGCGTTGCATGCTACGCCGCAACATGGAATTGCACATTGCTAATTGCTAATTACGCTTTATGAATTATATGATATAATAATGCGTCATAATTCGGCGAAGTGTCTGATTCCGGATTTTTTAATGATTCAAATGCAAAAGGGTTTTATGTCACGCACACTTTCAAAACTCATCATATTGGCTGGTTTTCTTGGACTTACAGGCTGTGCAGGCCAGAATACTTCAGTCAACTCACCGACAGATGTGAATGAATATCCATCCGTCACATTGATTTCATGGAGCGATTTTCATTCCTCCATTTATGAATATGCCAAAAGCGACACAGAGGTCATGGGAGGTCTTCCGGTATTTATGGCCGCCGTTGAAAATGCGAAATCGGACGGACTGAATCTTCTCATCGACGGCGGCGACATGTTCCAGGGTGCCATGCCATTTAATGAAGCCAAAGGCATGGGAATGGTCGAAGTCATGAACTCGCTTGGTCTTGATGTGGCGACATTTGGAAACCACGAGTTTGATTACGGCAAAGGCAGCAAATACGCAGATTCTGAGCGTGGTGCATTGCAGGAAGTTGTTGAAGCAAGCCATTTTCCATGGGCAACGAGCAATGTCGTCGCAACTGCAGACAACACAGTTGACGCCTGGCCATACCCCAATAATCCGCCCTATGTTATCATTGAAAAGGGCCCGTATAAAATTGCAGTCATCGGTGTTCTTGCGACCGAAACCCCCATTGCAACCACAGCAGCTCACGTTGCCGGGCTTGAATTCAAATCACCGGCAGAAACACTAAAAACGATCATCCCCGAAGTTGTCGAAAAACACCCCGACATGATCATCGTTGATGCGCATATTACAGGTCTTCCGACCGTTCCATATGAAGATGGCGCATATCTGACAGACGTCACGTTTGACAATGAAATCGGTGAAATTCTGGCACTTCCAGAGGAAATTCTAAGCCAGATTGATCTCCTTCTGACCGGCCATTCGCATTCGAGCTTTATTGCGCTTGAACACGGACTGCCAGTCGTTCAGTCGCTTTCTGCAGGCAGAGAAATCACGACGATGACACTTGAGGGGGATAAAAACGGACTTCATGTCGTCCCCGTCTCGATCAAAAAGCATGTTCTAACCCACAAACCGCTCGACGTCGCATGCGGCCAGGAACGTGCAGCTCTTGAACCCATCGATGTCGGCGGAGTCATGCTGACTCCAAGCCAGGCCGGTGTGGATATTTTGAACAAATACGAAAGCCAAATGGAACAAAATCGCTGTGCCGTTGTGGGCTGCCTGGATGAGCTGATCAAACACAATTATGAGGGAGAATGTGCACTCGGCAATCTCGTGACGAATGCACTGATTTCCCACTATCCCGAAGCAGATGTTGCGTTTCAGAACGCCGGCGGTCTTCGCATCGACATGGCTGCCGGACCGATTTACCTCGAATCGCTCAATGCTCTGATGCCATTTGACAACTACGCCCACCTCGTTGAACTTACTGGTGCTGATGTCATTCGCGCACTCAAAATTGCCTCGACGCTCAAACACGGAACGACTCAGGTTGCAGGCATTCAATACAAAGTTGAACCGAACTGCAAGAATCCCGAAGACATCAACGGTGACGGTCAAATTGTGGACTGGGAGAATAATTGTCTCTGCGAAGGCGTTCTCATTAAAGGAAATCCGATCGATCCGGCGGCCACTTACAAAGTCGTCATGAGCGATTTCATCCTCAACGGCGGCGATGATCATGCCGGATGCTTTAACAGCGCCAAAATCCTCGACAAAGGACCTGTCATTAAGTCGATAATGCTTCAATACGTTCAAAGTCAGCAAGCCTGTTTCAACACATCACAACTTGTCAATTCCGAATCACCTCGCATTTCGCTTGGTTCCTGTAACGGAAAATTCACCAAGTAAACCTCCCATTCATTTTGCAGGAAACACCTCATGAAAATCGCCCATCTATCCATTCCGCTTGCATTGGCACTCACCTGTGCATTTGCAATGCCCGCAGTGGCAGAAGAAGACTTCAACTCACTGATGACGGAAGGGGTCAGCTTCTTCAAAGCCGGCAACTACGTCAAAGCCATTGAATCATTCCAGAAAGCGCAGAAACTTGATAACATTCCGGATATTTCCTACAACATTGCCCGTTCATATCAATTGCTCGGCGACTGCGATCTTGCTCTTAAATATTATCGTGAATATGCGCTGACGAGCACAGAAAACGCAGCAAGTGTTCAGGAACACATCAAAACACTCAGTGAGCAGTGCGGCACGAAGACAGGCTCACTGGTTCTCAAATGCACGCCGGCCAATGCGATGGTCACGATAGACTTCGATTCGCCGGTTCCATGCAACAGTACTTATGAAATCAAAACGGGCGAACATCAGCTCAGATTTACGGCGACGAACTACAATCAGGAAACGCGCGTCATCGATATCACAGAAAATCAGTCTCGTAATGTTGTGATCGAGCTCAAGCCCAATCCGAATGCCCCCAAACAGAATGCGTCGAGTCAAAATGCGCAGGCGCCGGCAGATGAACAATACGAAAACATGCCGCGCCCCTTCGGTCCTCCCCCACATGAACCGATATCCAAGCTGTTCTGGGCTGGAATCGGAACCTCCGGCGGCGGTCTTGTATTTTCGATAGCCGGTATCGCGATGCTTGCGACGTCGCACCGTGAAATCAGCCACAACGGCACATCAGGCTATTATGAACGCAGCACGCCCAAACTCGCCGGTGGAGCCGTGATGGCCGGAATCGGCATTACAGCCATGACCGCAGGCGTTATTCTTCTCGTCGTCGATAAGTTTCTCTACAGACCGGCCCCGCCACCGCCGGAAGAGTTCAGCTTCAGTCCATCCATCTCGATTACCCCGGATGCGGCTTCGGCTTCGCTGACCATGACATTCTAAAAAAACAGTTAACGCGCCGTATTTCTGAAGGAAATAGGCGCGTTTGTGCGCAGGCGTATTCGCAAAGCGAATAGCCGCGCCCAAATCCCCTATCACACATTCCCTAGG
>JAZRWV010000111.1:0-15675 GCA_045599925.1 Myxococcota bacterium | reverse complement strand
TCTTTGAAGTGATAAGCGCCGCGCAAGGTCACGGGAAGATAGACGAGGAAGATATCACTCGCGATCGTTCCGATTCCAAGGGAAATTTCCCCTCGACCGGCCTTTGAAAAAGGCCGGGGTTCGATCACGGCAATTGCCTTTTCAGAAGCACTCTGCATGGGTTCCAGGGTTGCTTCTTCTGTGTTCAGTGAAATCACATCTGGCGTTTTGGCATCAGAAATACGCGGAATCAAGCTGCCCGCGAGCACGATACTGCTCAGCAGAATCAGAACGCATCTTGGAATAACGAAATTCATCAGTCACATCCTTCACTTTGAAAAAACCAGACGATAATCAATGGCTTCGTTTTGTTCATTCATGCGTTGGGCTTCAAATGTCACAGCTGAATTTCCTATCTTTGCAACGAATACCGTCGCAAGACGATATGTCTGTTCAGAAGGCAGATTTGCCGAAAAATGAAGATCAACATCCCAGTGTGATTCGGAATTCATTGCGATATTGCGCATTATTTTGGAAAAGAACACGGGATTATCAAAGATATAATGTGAACCGCATCCCGTATTTACAGCATCTGCATAACGGCGATGCACATTTCCGGACGTCAGTTCCAGCCAATGAACAGGCATCATGGAAGTCATCTGAAGCGACCGATAAAACGCATCCCATGCTTCGTCGGTGTTATCATTAGGCTCGCCATCCGTCATTGCAATCATCATTTTTGAATAGGAAGCGCTTGCATTATCGAGCAGTTTATTCAGAGAAGCAGAGGCGGTTTCCCAAATCGGCGAATAGCCGCTTGGATTGGGATACTGTCCCATCACGGTTGAATTCCATACGGCAACGGTTTTCATCCATGCAACAGAAGCATCGTAAACGCCGGATGCCCCCATGCCATTTGCAAAGTGCGCAGAAAACTCATAGCGCGGAGATGTTTCATCCGTCATGGAGAGGCCATCGATGAACTGATTCAAGCCGACTTTGCGGTACTGCCAGGGGTCTGTAGCTTCATCCGCATTGGGAACCCCGGAATTCGAGCTGCCATCGAGGGATGATGAATTATCGATGACGAAGGCAAATGTCCGGCCATCCGTATTAGAACTCAACACATTGTCGTTGCCATCAACAGCTTTGGTGCGAAAATGCGTAAATCTCGGAACAGCAACCGCCTCGATTTGAGTCGAATAAGCACAAACGCGAACCGGTGCATAATAATACGAGGAAAGTCCCATTTCATCAGGTGTTACACAAGCGGCGCCATCAGGGCAGTCATCAGCCGAAGTACACGTCATATCAGCGCCGGTTTTGTCGACGACAAAGACCCACCCATCCGAAAATGTCACATCAGAAGCATTGAAATTGCGCCCGGGATCGAGCACATCATTGAGAGCAGCATACCGCCGTCCCGGCGTTAAATGTGCATCCAGCGACGTCAGCACACTGAAGCGAAATATCGCATCCGTCTTTTCAGAATCTAAAGCACCGCATTGTTTTGCAATCAATCCCTGGGGAATGGCTTCGATAACCTGTTCTTCCTGAAATGTCAGTTCTGCTACGGTATCACAGGCAATCAAACCAGCGGAAATGGATAATAGGGCTATGGATAAAATGACTCTTTTCATGCGTTTATTGCGCCTGATTTAAGGAATTTCCAATACTTGAAACATTTGCATCAGATTTTGGGAAACGATTCAGGTCGATTCGCCACCAATTTTACCATACTGCCATTTTATGGATAAAAAAGGGGATTTTTTTGTCAGAAAGTGAGCCAGACAGGGGCGGCTATGATTCATCTGCCCCCCACACACTGTGGTGAACTTCAGACAGCATATAATAATTGCGCGCCTATTCGACCGAAGCCGTTTCACGAAACAGCTTCGGTCGAATACGGCCTGCGTTTCGGCCTATGCCTTTGGCATACGGCCTTTTGCGCACGGCTATTCGAAATCGAATACGCCGCGCACTGTTCTTATGAAACAGCACTACAACCTGGCCAGAACACATACCGTCTCAACGTGAGGCGTTTGAGGAAACATGTCGATAAAAGTAAAGTATTCCGGCTTAAATGCGGGAGCAAGTCTGGCGAGGTCTCGGGCGAGGCATGAAGCTTCGCAGGAAACGTAAAAGAGTTTTTTGGCATTTGAATGACAAATGTCAGAGGCGATGCGTTCAGAAAGGCCATCGCGAGCGGGATCACAAATGAGGACATCGGCCTGTGCGGCTGATTTTGGAAGTCCCTGAGAGAGGTCATATTTTGACAGTTTGACGTCGGAATCCGGCATAAAGACGGCTGAATTATCGGATTTTCCGCGTTCAAATGCGTTCATGTCGCAAAAAAACTCGAAACCTTCGACATGACGAACGCGGGTTGCGGCTCTGAAAGTCAGATTTCCGGAACCGGCATATAAATCGGCGACAAATGAAGGGGTTTCGCGAAGCAAAAACTCATCGATCAGGCGATGAATATGTGCATTTCCTTCGGGTGTTGCCTGAGCAAAGTCACCAATTCGACGCCAGGTCGTCGTTGCAATGCCACTCACATTGACGACGTCGCGAATCCAGGATTCGCCAAAGACTTTTTCACCGATGCGAATGCCGCCAAACATGCCATTTGAAACAGATTTTTGAGCGAACGGAATGAGCAGATTCAAGTCAAAATCAGGCGTTGCGGGTTTATTTTTCATTCCCGGCCGGTGCTGATGTTTTTTGAGGATGCGATTTTCTGGCAGTTTAAAGCATGCAAATGCGCGATCTGAATCGTCGAGGTCGATCTGAATTTCGAACTGAGCATGGGGAAAAGCGGGAAGAGCCTGTTCGAGGCTGGCGATTGCCGTTTGAAGGGGTTTTGCAATGACGACGCATTGGGAAGCCGAAATGATGCGATGAGAACCGCGAGCGAAATAACCGACTTGTCCATTGGACACATGTATTCTGACGCGTCTTCTTGTGGCATCCAGAGAGGAAGAAAGCGGTGCCACAGCCCACGGAACATCCGAGAGATGAGACATTTTAAGGATTTCAGCATAAATGGCAGCGGCTTTGAGTTCGAGAGCGGCTTCAGGCCGCACATGTCTGAACCCGCATCCGTCACATTCGCTGGCGCATGGACAGGCATTTTCCAAAAGACGAAAAGGCGAATCTTTTTCGCGAGTCATAGCCCGACAACGGCCGAAACGTTCTTTTTCTTCGATGATTTCGGCTTCGCCGGATTCACCGGGAAGTGCGCCTTCGACAAAAAAAGTCTTACCGTTTTCGCAAGAAATGCCGAAACCGCCTTTTGCCATTCGAATGATTTGATAATGCATTTGGGTCATAACAAGCAGCGAAGAAGAGCTAAAAGCCAGAAAAAAGCCAGAGCATTGCCCCGGAAACGAATTAGTATGTTGAAGCAAAGAATCAAAAGAGCCAGCCGTGGCGTATGCCGAAGGCATAGGCGCGGCGGCGGTGCGTATGTTCGGCGATTAACGCCGAACATAGCAGCGCCACAAATATACACAAACCAGCGCAATCATGATTGAATAAATTGGTCAATAACGATAAAATTACCTGTCTTTTATTCTAACACGGAGACATGCGATGATTCGCACTACCAAAGATATCCCCGAATCAGTCAGAACAATCGTTGAGCATTTTTATTTGGACGAGCCTCAAAAAGCCCAGGCGGAGCTGTCCGAAATGCGCAAAAAGTCCCCGGAATTTGTGGACATCCTTGATAATATTGAACAATTATTCAATAATCCGCCCAATAGTGTATTTCTGTTTTATGATGAGCTTATTGCAATCACAAATGCAGAAAAGAACATGCATTCCAGCCTTGACTTTTCAATCAGCGATCTGATGTCTGCGGCTGACGGCAACGCAGAACAGGATGAAGCGAACAATTCCGGGCCAGTACTCAAAATGATCGATGCGAGTGCTGAAGAAAAAAAGACAGAAGCAACCGTTGAAACCAAATCAGAAGATGAGGCTTTTGAGCAGAATCTTATGAAAGCCTTAGATAGTGACAACGAGAATTCCCCAAAACAAAAGGCTGAAGTTCCCCCCGAAGAAGCCTCTGAAGATAAGGATTTTGAACAGAATCTTATGAAAGCCCTGAATGATGGCGATAGTGCCAAAGACCCCGAAGAAGCCCCGAAAGTTGAGCAAATGTCAGAAAGCAATGCATTCGAGCAGAATCTCATGAAAGCACTGGATGATGACGGCAGTGCTGAAGAAAAAGCTGAAGAAAAAGAGGCTGAAATACCACCGACCAATCAGTTTGACGATTTTCTCAACGATGTCATTGCCCAAAAGAAACAGGAAAATAAGCCTTGTCCCAATCACGATTCAGACAGCTTTGGTCTTCATCTGGACAATATTCTGAATGAACGAGCCGACCAAAAGAGCGAGGATATCAGTCTGGATATCGATATTGATATGGATTTTGAAAGTCTGGGAAATGACTTCAATTTTCAGAATGTTCTGCCCCCAGACGAAGAAAATCCAGACCAGGACAATGTATTTTCACTTGACGATCTGAATTCACTCAATGATGCTGAAGAAATTGAAGTGAAAGAAGCGCCCCCAGCATCAGAAAAAGCCAGTGCAAATCAGTCTCACAGTGCGATGCTTCCACTTCTTGGTTCCGAGCATGCATCATCCTCGCAGGAAATCAAAGCCGCCTCCCCATCTGAGTCTATCCAGGACCAGTCTGCGGATGCAATTCAGCTATCGGCTAAGTCAGAAGAAATTGAAGTTTCACTTGAAACACCGGAACCCATGGTTCGTCCTGAAATTCCATCCGTGCCTGACGTCTCCAAGCAGAATGAGGAACCAGCTGACATTTCGAAAAAGCCAAATTCCCCGCTCGACATAGTGGAGCCGCATAACGCCCCTTCCGAGCAAACCAAAACAAAAGATGGCGACATCGATCTGACCCTTGATTTCCCAGTCCTCAGCTTTGATGATCTGGATGATGACAACGAACTCAATGATGCCGATGATATTCAAAATGTGGAATTTTCAATTGGAAACGGCCCCAAGCAAGCTGTCATTGATTCACCAACCATCACGCCATTTTCTGATAACAATCCGATCTCCGTTATTCCCCAAATTGGCAAAACACCGATTCCAAACAGACTGTTGGATACAGCAGACGATTCAGACGAAGCGAAATTAAAAAGTCGAATGTCCAAAACGCCTCCCCCAGGCAAAAAAAGTCTGTTTGGTCTCGAAGAGCTGGATGAACAAAGCGAGCGCATTACGTCATTTGGAAAGCAAACCGCACCGGAAATGCCCGCAGTCGGCAATCACACACGTGCCAGAAAGACAACCGCAAGTGGTTCCCGAAGTTATTTATTCAACGATGATGCAACCATTCGCCCAACAGCACTCAACCTGACACCGGTTGCATCGCCAGCAATCCCCGTTCCTCAGGAAGCCATCTCATCTACCCCCAAACTTGCACCGGTTCTGGAAACACCGCAGCTTTTCCGGTCTGAAAAATCAGATTTACAATCGACATTATCTAACAAATCTTCACTTTTTGATAAAGCCAGGCCAACTTCGATTGCGCTAACGCCAATATTGCCTCCGACTGGATTGTCCAGAAGGACATCCACCATGGACGAAACCAGTCCACTGGAACACATTAAACCGCTGTCAAGAACCCCTCGTCTTATGTGCAAACTCAGTGAGCTTTCACAACACAACGAAATGAATCCAAGAGCAGGATTTCTCATTTCACTGATCGATGGTCATACAACTATTTCGGATATTCTCGATATTTCTGCATGGCCGGAAAAAGAGACAGCCTCTCTGCTTCTTGAACTTGAAGCACAGAATATTATTGTTTTCATCTGATATTTCACCCACCAAACAGCGGATTGCATTTTTTCACAGGCAGAATCCAACTGTTCAAACTGATAAAGGATACCAATATGAGTAATCTTCTTCATCTGACTGATGATAATTTTGATAAAGAAGTCAACAGTTCACCAGCGATGGTCGTTGATTTTTGGGCGACGTGGTGTGGCCCCTGCCGCGCATTAGGCCCAACCGTTGAAGCCCTGGCCGAACAATATGCAGGAAAAGTTGCGATTGCCAAATGCAATATTGAAGAAGCCAATAATGCAGCAGCCAAATGGCGAATTCAGTCCATTCCAGCCATCATTGCATTCCGCAATGGTGTTGAAGTTGGCCGGGTCATTGGCAATGCGCCACAGAAAGTCAAAGACCTCGTTGCATCGATGGTTTAATTTTGCCCCCCTTGAGCCGCCATTTGGGCGGCTCTTTTTGTGATTTGACATGAACATTAAAGAATACATTTTCAACTGGGATGCACATCTAACGTCCTTCTGGGTTCCGGTCATCCTGGCCATTATTTTTCTGAGTCTTGCCTTTCATGCCCTTATCAAGGATCGCAATGTCCGGATGTGTATTCTTTATATATTCCTCATGTTATGCTGCATTGGCTACATTGCCTGGGGAGACAACATCATCTCGAAAATAGCAGAATTATGGTAAACGAGTTGCTTACTCGTTGCCCAATGTCACGATTTCCGAATTGTATATGATAGAAGTGTCGGTAATTGTTAATGTGCATCTGGTATAAGACATCATCATTCCAGTCGAAGCAACATAATAAATGAGTTCAAACTGCTTCATGGAATGCTTATACGTTGGACCGCTCACGGGAGACGGATATTTCACGCCTTCTGATGGATAATCCAGATATCTCGTATGCCCTAATCCTAGTACTGATGCGGCAGAAGCCATTTCAGCAATGAATATTCTTCGCTCGTCATCATCCGAAAATCCTTTTTTTATTGCATCAACCTGAGCATCAAAGAAAGGTTTTGCAGTTCGCCAATCCCCCATTTCAATGACTTTTTCTGCTGCCATATCGACGAGAAAAACGGGATTTGAGCGAAGAGGTGCATCCAATGCAATCACATCTGGAATGTCATCATTCTTATCTTCCTCTATTTCAATGATGACCCACTGACCAAAATACTTAGACCAGACGTTAATTTCACCGCTCACATTTTTTTGTTCTTTGACAAGCTTCTGTGCCTTCTCAAACAAAGCTTTGACATCTTCCTTTTTTCTGTCTCTGTAATAAGAATGCCAAGCATCATCGGCGAGAAGTGCAGCATTATCGGCATTATTAGCAGGCTTCTGTTCTGGCTGAGACGGTTGTTCAACAGGTGTTTGAGCAGGTTGTGCTGTCGTTGTTCCACTTGTTGAATGGCAACCAGTCAGAGAAAGAGCAGAGAGTAACAATGCGCAGAGAAAGCACTTTTTCATCATAATTGACCTATAAAAAACGGCGCCGGATTATTCGGCGCCGTTTGCTTAAAACAACTGAAGAGGTTCACTTCGTGACCAGTCATCAATGGAAAAAGCTTTCAAACCGGAAATAATGCGAAGGCAAGTTGCATCATTACGCAAACAAACCGCATCATCACTACTGGATGCGCCAAAGATTTGGGTTCCGACAGACATCACCCGCAGAACGATGCTTGATTTGCCTGTATTCAATCCCAATTTGAGGATGACAAACTGCCCATGTTCAGCTTCGACGAGCACATAAGTGAATGATTTTGCGGCAGGAGCCACCGAAACGACTCGCCCATATTCGATATCGAGACGATTGAGTTCAGAGCAATCCCCCGTGCGCATATCGACATTAACGATGCGAAGATCGGCCATCATAACGAGGATCTGATTGGCAGATTTTTCCTTGCCGCAAATGAGTTGAACAGCACCTTTTATATCGACACGACGAGTTTCTTTTTTCCCGCTACGATCAATGATATCGAGATGATCAGCGAAAAGAGCGGCAACCGTTTTGCTGTTATCGGAGAGTGCGAGACTGATAGGACATTTTTTCGATTTCCATGGATGTTCAGAAAGAATATTATTTTCGAAAGAAGCCGAAGAACCGTCGACGAAATGCATGAAAATTGCGTCATTATTACAAGCAATGGCATCAATTTCCCTGTTTATGCGACAGACTTTGGAAATCGAGTTATCATCCAGTTTAATGCGATAAAGAATGTTATCCGTGCAGGCGACGATAAGTTCAGAAAACTGCATGCCGGGACAAGACGCTCGCACGGGAGCCGGAAGCGGTGAAGCAGAAAGGATCTCACGCGACTGGCTAAAAAATGCCGTTGCACTTTCAGAACGCAGAGCGACAAACCCCACTTTATCAGAGGCTGGATATACGGCATTAAAATCGACGGGGCGTCGAGGTGTTCTGAGCAAAAGCGTTCTTTGTTCAATATCAAAGACCGTTATATTACCTCGATTATCACCATAAATTGCGTATTTTTCGCCGCCAAACCCCGAAGCCGTCAGTTCTGTATTGCCGCGCAACAGACAGGACGACGTTTTCTTAATGGCATCACCAATCCAAATTCCGCCATCATCAGAAATGGCGAGGAAAAAATCACCGCGCCAGGAAATATGCAAATTGCACCAATGATGACCTTCCGGAGAAATCATTTCGAGAAGTTCTTCATCTTCAAATGCACTGAAAACCTGAACTTTATTGGTTGAAAGCGCAACCACATAACGCTCGCAAGGTTCCAGTTCACATCGAAGCAACCCTGGAATGGCATGAACAAACTCATTATCCCCATAATGAATGATGACAGAATCACCATCACGCATCACTTCGGGCGCATCAAGCAGGCGAATGACATTCCCCAACGGCATCTCTGTTGAAGAAATTTCCTTGCTCTCATCAGAAAAATCGATGCGGCGTTCATGCCCTCTGCAACGACAAACCACAGCATTTATCCCATCCCACCCGATGTCTTCACATCGAAATCCGAGCAGATAAATGCCCAGCACATCCAGTGTTTCAAGAGACCAAATGCGAAGCCAGCCTTCTTCATCGGCACTCGCGAAATATTTTGTGCAAGGAGAAAATGATACGGCGGTGATGCCAGCACCATGTCCATATTGAGACACAATGCGAACCGGACTGACAAACTTACTCGTTGTTGGAACAAATCGATGCGGTAAATTGACCACTTCAGCCACCCCTTTGGTGAAAAAGACGACGGTATATTATCCTTCGTTCGAGCTTCTGAAGCAACAACTTTATCGTTCCATCAACATCCTGTTGTCATACTGCGAAGCATCCCACTCAACTGATGAACATTGTAGGGCTTTTCCAACCCAACAACACCTGTTTCCCGAATCCAAAGCTGAGTTTCTTCATCCAAATAACGAGATGTCACAATGATCGCCGTTTTAGGATGTGTATTCTTCGTGCGACGCACAATTTCATGACCATCCACTATCGGCATGCGAAGATCTGTAATAACGACGTCAAATTCATGTTCAGCCAAAAGGACAGACGCATCCATACCTGATGACGCTGTCATGACATAATAGCCTTCAAGTGAAAGCATTAACGCCGCATTGCGCAACATGTCAACATCATCATCTACAATAAGAAGGCGCTTTCTATCAAATCCCTTGTCCAATTGAGAAACCTCCACCCAAAATCCGGCGGCTTCTAACACATTCCATAGACAGCGTCAACACAAGGCTCGTCTTATCTTGCTTACAATAAATACGCAAAGTTTCCCTCTTCTGGCGGAAGAGGGAAAAATAAAACCCAAATCAGGCCAATTACAGACCATCAACCTTCCAGCTGTTGACGTTCTTCTTCGTCGCATCGTTCTTATTCGTGTCGTTCTTCTTTGTACTCGAACCTGATTTCTTTGTCGTACTGCCCTTCTTTGTTTCGGCTTTTTTCGCTTCTTCAGCTTTTTTCGCTTCTTCAGCTTTTTTCGCTTCTTCAGCTTTTTTCGCTTCTTCAGCTTTTTTCGCTTCTTCAGCTGAATTATCCGGATTTGCAGTATCGCCATTCATCTTTGGCTGAGCATTTATATTCGAATCACCTGTACCATTGAAACCACCATGATGCAGCATCATTCCCGGACCACCAGGACCGAAATCAGGACGAAGTTCAACATTTATCAACGGATTTGCGTTCATCTTGGGGATAATAATGATTTCCCCATCTCTATATCCATCTTGTTTTACAGTCAGAATCCATGGAGTATTGGGCCCTCTCATCGGAATCAATATGGGATAAACAGTCAAAGGAAGTTTTCCAATCTCAGTTCCATCAGAACGATAGACGGAAGCTCCTTCCAGATTCTTGTTATTACTCGTAATTGTTATCTCAACTCGAGCCGGATCATAAGCGCCAAGTCCCATACCTCTGGCTGCCGACCGTTCCATTGCAACCTGATATGCCGGTTTTTCCACATCGCCATCTTTCAAGACGACAACTTTCAACACAACCAAAAGAATAATGAGAATAGCCAACAATCCAATGCCAAGATATATCAATATTTTGAGATTGAATTCCTTCTTCTCCTCTTCCGTCATTCCGACGAGTGTTTCGGACGATGCAGAAGATGTCGTCGTCACACCTCGCGAAATCGTTCTGTGTCTCGACAGTTTTCCCGACAATTTGGCCGCATTATACTCATTAATTAATGTGGTATCATCAAGTGCATTCAAAGCCAAAATCAATGCATGAGCATCCGGATATCTCGAAAGCGGATCTTTTTTAACTGCTCTTTCAAGAATAGTTCCCATCGATGATTCAAGGATCCAGTCTTCAATAAATATCTCATTTGGAGACAATATCGAGACAGCCACATCCATCGGTGAATCACCTTCGGTTGCCTGATATCCCGTCAACATTTCAAGTGCAACAAGACCAATGGCAAAGATATCCGATGAAGGCGTTACCGTACCACCACGAAGATGTTCCGGACTCATATATGCCGGAGATCCCATCCATGCCCCTGTCTGCGTCAGCTTCTCGCATCCAGGCTGAGCTTCTTCATTCAAGGCTTTTGCAATGCCAAAGTCCAGGATCTTAACGTTATAATTCTTTCCACCTTCTTCACTGTCAATCAGCCAGATATTGGCAGGCTTGATGTCGCGATGAATGATATTCTGAGAATGGGCCTCGTCCAGAGCATCAAGCGCCTGCAACAGCAAACGCTTGACTTCGACAAATGAAAACATCTCACGTCGCGCAATGTGATCATCAAGAGCTCCGCCTTCCAGAAACTCCATCACATAAAACAGCGTATCATCATCCGTGCGACCACAATCCAATATTTTGACCACATGTTTACTGTGGAGCCGCTCACACAGACTTATTTCACGCTCAAACCTTTTCTCTGCAACCTCATAATCCGCAATGTTGTGCTTGAGCGTCTTGACTGCCACTCGGAAATTATTATTCAGCGTATCTTCGGCTTCATAAACAAACCCAAAACCGCCTTTTCCCGCCATCCGAACAATGCGATAACGCTCCAACAGCATCGTCCCGCTTTCCATTATCTTCATCGTGGACTGATGCCCCTTATCGCCAGATATTCCCCGCTGTGTTCTCACCTGCGGATCCGTATCTCGCTGATTGGCCCCTTCAAGTGTATCAATGGTTCCTAATTGTTCTTTGCTCTGCTCAGTCATATCAATCAATTTTCACTCTATGCGACAATCTTTTTTCGAATGCCTTGCTTTTGAATCCCTATATCATACGTTCCTTCTACCCGCAAATTACTTCACTTGAACCACACCTACATTTGCACACACTATGCCAAACCAACAAATTTATTATAAAAAACATAAAAAATTGTTCTCACCAGATTAAAATTTGTTACTCTGTTGTTTTTGGAAATGGTGTCAAATCATCGCTGGTTCAACACCGTTTCAATCAGCGATTTTTACAACTTTTTCAATCACCATCTGCATTTAAAGGTCTGATAAATTTCGGTTGATACCTCTATTCTCCGACATTTATTCAGAAATACCAGTTCACACACCGGTTAAAGGAAAGGTTTCCATGAACGCAGCCAAGGTTAAAAATTTCGTCCTCGACACAAACGTCATTCTTCACGATCCACAAGCATTTACCAAATTCGGAGCGAGTAACGTCATCATACCGATTTATGTGGTCGAAGAGGTCGACAATTTCAAAAAGCAGCTCAATGAACTTGGCCGCTCCGCTCGACAGTTCAGCCGTGCACTTGATGACTTCCGCGAACAGGGAAACCTCGCCAAAGGCGTCAGAATGCCATCCGGCGGTCTGCTTCGCGTCATTCCAACCGAACGCAAATATCTCCCGCAGGATAACATCGCCACAAGCAAAAACTCGCCAGATACACTCATTATGAGTGTCGCCCTTCGCGTTCAGGCCGAAGAACCCGATATCCCATGCATCTTCATCACCAAAGACACCAACCTCCGCATTCGTGCCGATGGCATGGGACTCGCCAGCGAGAATTACGAAGAACGCGGCTTTTCAATCGATGAACTCTATCCGGGTGCAGTTGAACTGCATGTCGATGGCGACATCATCAACGAACTCTATCAGACTCGCGAAGTCGTCATTCCTTTCAACGAATCCCAACGCGCAATCAACGGCTACGAAAATGAAGAATTAGCAGATGGTCTCAACGAATCCAATTCCATTTTCTTCGCCAATGAATACGTTCGCCTCGTCGATAAAAATGAAGAAAATCACACCTGCATGGCCAGACTCATGCCGCATCAGAATAAGATTATATCCCTGATTTCGACACGTCCTGGTTTCGGCGGATGCTGGGGCATCAAACCTCGCAACAAAGAACAACACTTCGCTCTCGACTGCCTGCTCGATGACAACATCAAGCTCGTAACACTCCTCGGTAAGGCCGGTACTGGTAAAACCCTCGTCGCACTCGCTGCTGGCCTTCAGAAAGCTACAGAAGAACAGGCTTACAGCAAACTCCTCGTCGCACGTCCCATCTTCCCGCTCGGCAAGGACGTCGGCTATCTCCCCGGTGGCATCGAAGATAAACTCAATCCTTGGATGCAGCCAATCTTCGACAACGTCGAATTCCTGATGGGCCTCAACGACGAGGATAAACGCAGAGGACGCAGAAGTTACAAGGAACTCATCGATATGGGCCTGCTCCAGATCGAAGCCCTTACCTATATCCGCGGCCGTTCCATTCCGAATCAGTACATCATCGTCGACGAAGCTCAAAACCTTACGCCGCATGAAGTTAAAACGATTATTACACGCGTCGGACAGGGCACAAAAGTCGTTCTCACCGGCGACCCGTACCAGATCGATAATCCTTACGTCGATGCCGACAGCAACGGCCTCACTTACGTCATCAATAAATTCAAAGGCATCGATATCGCAGCAACCGTAACACTTTCCAAAGGTGAACGTTCAAAACTCGCCGAAATTGCATCGAATTTGTTGTAATTTTTGTGGGCTTGCCTATTTCGCAGTGCGAAATACGGCACGCAAATGCCGCTATCCCGCTGGGATACGCGGCATTTTTTTTGGTCTGCACACACAGAAATATAATCAATAACACCAGTAGGAACATTTCAATGACAATAAAGAACAAATCTGTCTGCCACAAAACGTTGACAACACAAAATAATGTTCTTTTTTTAATCCCGATTATTTTAAGTTTTGTTTGCGCAACTGGATGCAAATCGAAAACAACCCCAATTGAAACACCAGCTTCACAGCCACAGGATGCCATTGAAACACCAGTTCCACAAGCTGACACAAATAAAGCTGGTGAAGAAAAAATCAATGCCGTAGAGCAGAAAAAACAGGCTGATGAAAACCAGCCATCCGGTTTGGCCAATGCAAACAATGATGACGGACCAAAACCTTCCACGGTTCCTTTAGACATTCCGTGGAAATGCGCTGCAGAACATTGCAGATTAAGTATTGATAACCCCGATATTCTGATCCCTAAAAATGCAATTGCCGATGGAAATACAGTCAGATGTGGAAAATCTGAGTTAGATTATTCACCAGTATTGGAAACGGTTGCAGATCAACTGGAAGATGAAAAACATGTTATTGACTTATATGATATAATACAAGTTATTCCAGGCGGTGAAATGATTAATTTTGCATGTGAAGATGAGCATTTCGTGTGTCAAAAAGACAATTGCGAAACATCGGTGAGAGCTGATGAATCTTATATAACCAACTTTAGTATTGATCATGAAAATAGTGAATATATTATCGGACATGAGCCATTTGATATTTCATTCGATCACGTAGACTTTGCTAATTCAGATTCCAATTTTTGTGAAAAAGGCAGTTGTCCATGTGGTGAGCATATTTGCAGTATCGGTCAGAAGTGTATTCAGGGAGACTGTTGGTTTAATGGCCTAATTGCGAATGGTTCTGGTGAATTTGTATACCATAATATTGATGTATATAACTCTGTATGGGAGGATGACGAGTGTGATGATGATGCAAAAGACTGCGGTTACTTTTTTCACAACGACTGGGACACTAGTGATCCTGTCGAGTTGATCTGCTGTCAAAGAAAAGAAGGCTGCTGGACACTCGCCGGAACTCATTATCCTTTCGAAACCTGTGTCGGCCTGTCGGACGACCTGGCTCACGACGATTCTGCGATTGAAAAATCCAATATATATTCTGACAACGCAGAATTCTGCAAAACGAAGACATGTGCCTGCGGAGAAAAAACATGTCAGCGAGGACAGGTTTGTGTTGCCGGCAACTGCGAACATATTCGCTGTCTAAAAGGACTAACAACATTTGAAAGTGGTCGAGATAGTGATTTTGTCGACGCTACCATACACTATTATGGTAGCCCAGAACAATTAAAGATCGCAGGTTTTCGCGATCTGCTCGGTATTCTTGGTGAAAATATGAATAATAAGCACACAGAACCATACACTGAAGTTGCCGACAAGCAAGAGAATAACGAAGTTGCCGAAGCAAAAGACAGCAAATCTGCTCAAAATCTTGAATTACCCCCCATCTCCCTTCCAGAAGGATCTAAACTCTTGTCCGAAAGCCAATTAAACAGTCTTGTCATCAAATGCCAGGATAAAAATGGTTGTGCCTGCGGAAATTCCAAATGTTCCAATGGCGAGGAATGCTTTAATGGTATTTGTTTGAGTAATTCGCATATTAAAAATGCAGCGGGTATAAATTATATATCTGAATCAGAAGAATGTGCACCAAGTGATCTGATAAAACTTGATTTAACCCAATATGCATGTCTGGAGGCTGAGTTTTTGGTTATGTATAGGGAATATATTGATGGATATGATTGCCAGGAATATTCAAAAACTTATACCTATGGTATTCCCAGATGTACAAAGGCTGAAGGCTGTACATGTGACGACAAACAATGCCCCTTTTATACACTATGCCTCGCAGGCGAATGTGTTTATGACAAACAGTACGAAACAGACATGTGCGATATTAGTCTGAAACAACAAAATGACGCTGATCGTAGGGAATGGGATAATTTCAGTCCAGCAAAACATATTGATAAAACAGGTCAATGTATATGTTCAGGAGAGGTTCGCCCTGCAGAATTTCGTCGCAATTCCGAACATTCCTATAAGTGCCACAATGGTTGGAAACAAGTCACCGACGAAGACAAGGAGGAAATAGAGTACCTTCCTGGCTGCGGCGTTTGATTTGTCCAATACAGCATTGATGCTGAACCTCAGTTACAGCTCAGGCGGAATAAATCTATACTCAGCATAAATACAGGCATAATCTAGGTTTTTACCGGAATGGGGGGCCGAAAAGCTGACCGTCCGGTGGACGGTTAGCTTTGCAGAGCTCAGTGAGCAAAT
>JAZRWV010000110.1:0-1990 GCA_045599925.1 Myxococcota bacterium | reverse complement strand
AGACCGCTTGGCCTCCGACTTGGCATGAATAGCCGAGCGCAGGAGGCCGTATTCGCGAATCGCGAACAGGCCGAATTTACATGTAGCCGTGTTGCACGCAACGCGGCGAAATAACGCGCCGTATCGACGTCAGGAGATAGGCGACGCGCCCAAAATATCAAGAACATGTCGTCAATTTGCGCTGGAACTGTAAGAATTGTGATAATGTGGAAATGTCGTTCATTGTGTGGATGACATTCGTGGAGGCATGACGATGGAACAAAAGAGATTAAAACCAGGCGCCTTGGTCGATTTTTATACTGAATTCAAAGACAATCATGCGTATTACGTCGACAAGACGATGTTTATTGCGCAGGTATTGGAGAATCCGAGCAGGGTTCAGCTCTATACGCGTCCTCGCCGTTTCGGCAAGACCATGTCGCTCACGACGCTCCACACATTTCTCGCTTTTCACGATTATCTTGGCAGACCGTTCGAGCCGAAGCCTTATTTTGAGGGCAGAGATATCATGAATTGTGGTGATGAAATCCTGTCTCGCATGGGCAAACATCCCGTGATCTTTATGTCGCTCAAGGAGTGCTGCAAACCGACGTTTGAAGAAAGTTTAAATAAGTTTCGGTTTACTTTTGGCGATTCCATGGATGCTCATCACGCCTATCTGGAAAAAGGTGTGATCTCTGATCAGGATAAACGATTCTACAGCGCACTGAATCAATTGGACTGTCCTCAAGAAATATGTGAAAATTCATTAAAATTGCTCTCCAAATGGATAGAACAGGCAACGGGCATCAAGCCATATATCTTCATCGATGAATACGATGTGCCGTTGCAATCGGCTTATCATTATGGCTACTATGATGAAATGGTGTCGTTCATTCGTTCGCTGTTCAGTTATGGCCTCAAAACCAATTCGAGCTTTGAAAAAGCCGTTTTGACCGGTTGCCTGCGCGTTTCTAAAGAATCCATATTTACCGGTTTTAATAATCTCGACGTTTTCTCCATTGATCGTGAAATGGATCGGGAATACTTTGGATTTACCAAAGACGAAGTCATGGATATGCTCAACTATTATAATCTGGGCAATCGCTACGACGAGGTGCGCGAATGGTATGATAGCTATTTATTTGGCAATACTCATGTTTATAATCCATTCAGCCTTGTGCAATGCGTCAAAGAACTCAGTATCGGCGCTAAAAATGCCCTGCGATGCTATTGGACGAATTCGAGCAGCAACGATGTAATTCGCGATATGGTCGTCGAGCACTCCGAATGTCGCGATGATATCGAAAGACTCTTAAAAGGTGAGTCGATCTATAAACCGATTCATGAATCGATGACTTATCGCGATATGAACTCGTATGCAGATAACATCTGGACGCTGCTCTATTTTACGGGATATGTCAAAAGTCTGTCGCGCCGCGAAGTCGGTGATGATTGGATTCACGAGCTCAAACTCGTCAATAAAGAAATCCACTCGATATTTCCTCGATATATTCGAGAAGCTTTCAACCATGCCGTCAAAAAACAGGATTTGTCCGCATTTTATCAATTGATTTGGGATAAAAAGTCGGATGATATCAAACAATTTATCAATAATATCTTAGCCGTCATGGTGAGCTATTACGACACGCAGGAAATTTTCTACCATGGCATGATGCTCGGCATATTGTCGAATTTATATCAATACGAAATTAAATCCAATCGCGAAGACGGCAATGGCCGCACCGATATCGTTTTGCGCGACATGCGCGATGATCGCGCCGTCGTCTTTGAATTCAAATGGTCGGACAAATTAAGCGAAATTGAGGCACTTCCTGCCATTGCGCTCGCTCAAGTCCGCACCAATCGATACGCCGAGGCGATTCACAAAGAAGGCTATAAAACGGTTTATGCCGTCGGCGTGGGCTTCTGCAAAAAAACGTGTGAAGTCGCGATTGAGGAAATGTGAATAGATATATCCATGCGCGAAGCGCCCGCGGGGCGTATTCAT
>JAZRWV010000109.1:0-1547 GCA_045599925.1 Myxococcota bacterium | reverse complement strand
GATCGACTAGAATGCTCTGACCGTCTTTTTGAAGTGCCCAGCTGCCATCATCCCCTTCAACCAATGTGCATGCAAAACTATTGCAGTCAGGGGCTGAGAGAGAACCGCATTTGGCTTCAATGGCATCTCTGGCGACTTCATCCAATGTTTCAAGAATTTTAGTTGCGTCGCATCCGGAGAGTTCTTTTTTGCCATCGGCATTGGTTTCTGCACCAGAAAGATCTGCTTTGAATTCGTCTTCTTCAATGACAGCGGTTGAACCCGGCTCGCCCAGCGTTTCCGGAAGTGCAAATGTATTGATATTATAGGTCAGAGGCGAGGCTGCTGCATGGAAGAAATTGAGATAATACTTAGAATTGTAGGAGTTACCTGTATAGACATTTGCCCAGAATTTACCTTCATCATCAGGTGCTCCACAACCGTGGTTGATCCCGAGAGAATCACCTTTGTTGGCGAATTGTGCTCCGCCGGAATACTGTGTTTCGGTGTCTTCATCGACATAACCTGTATTCTCTTTGGAGGTTTCAACAAAAGTCCAACAGATTGTTTCGTCGCTAAGTTTACAACCACCTTTTGAACCGGCTACAGTCCCATCTGCGCAGGTTGCATTCAGTTGAACATGAAGTTTTTTGTTATAAAGCGAGTAAAGTTGTTGATCGATTGGGTCAAGATTGACAAGGGTGGCATTTTTCAGGCTGGATTCCCCAAGTTCCTCTGGCGGAGTAAGATTGTTCTGAACATCAGGATTGCCTTCTGTAATTTTATCCACACCAATCTGAGCAGGTCTTCGGACGTACAATGTTGAGGAAAGTGGGGCATTTTCGTCATCCACATGCCATACATTGATATAGTACATCGGTTTGTTATTGTTGTTATATGAAGTACCAGTCAAAACGCGGAATTTAATCATTCCAGACGTGGGCTTAACAACAAGCTGAGTGTCTTTGATGTCATAGCCAGCGACGAGATAGGATTTATCTATGATTAGTGACCCATTGGCACCGGATGCTTTTTCAAGAACAATGACAAATTGTGGCTCTTGAGAGACCTTTTTATCATAGTTAACAGTGACTGTATATTCGACAATTTCGTTGATAAATGCAGTGTTTTCTTCCGGCTCGATTGTCATTCGAAGACCTTCATATTGTCCGGAATCACCAAGTAACTTGGAATCAGGTTTGTTTTCAGGATTGCTTGAAAGACCAGCACTTTCTGTACCAAATACACTGGCTTCCTGGGCTTCCAGAGAACTGTAGCTCATGCCTCCGATGTCGATTGATTCACCGCCACCTCTTCGGGTTGTGTTGGTTGTTTCTGTATTGGCACAACCAATGATACCACATACAGCAATGAGAAGCGCATACCGTGTCAATGTCGTATTTTTCATAAAACCTCCTGTTTTTGTTCTGCTCGAAAACACAAACAATAAAACAATTTACAGGTTTTAACAGGGGTTGACAATATTTTGTGCTGAATTTTAGGACAAAATGTTACTATTCAGCCGGGGGGAGGAAAAAAACAGGGGAATTCAAAAAATGCTGTTCTTT
>JAZRWV010000108.1:0-1665 GCA_045599925.1 Myxococcota bacterium | reverse complement strand
TATGCCTACATTTATGCTGAATATAGATTTACCCCGGGGGTGTTGTAACTCTGAATGCCATGACTATCTTCCGAGTTTTTTAAGGACTTCCCGACAGATTTCGCGATCGTCGAAATGAATCTTTGTCGTGCCCAGAATTTGATAATCCTCATGACCTTTGCCTGCAATCAGGATGACATCCTCGTCACTGGCGGCCCAGATGGCCTGATCAATGGCAAGTGCCCTGTCGACATGTGACCAAACCTCGTCAGGCTTATTCATGCCTGCCAAAATCTGATTAATAATGGTTTGAGGCTCCTCAGTTCTCGGATTGTCACTTGTCACAAAGCATTTATCAGCCAATTTTTCAGCAATTTGCCCCATCATTGGACGCTTTGACGGATCACGGTCACCGCCTGCACCGAAAACGACTGACAAATTACCGCCTTCAGGCACGCAGCTTCGTGCCGCAATTAATGCATTTTCAAGAGCTTCCGGGGTATGCGCGAAATCGACGATGACAACGGGATGCGCACAAATACATTCCATTCGACCTGGAATCTGGTCAATGCGAGGCAAGGCGTCCGCAAGTGTTTTCAAGTCATACCCGATTCCGCGAAGAGCAGAAACAGCACCGGCAGCATTGGCGATATTGTATTGTCCAACGAGCGGCAGTGCACTCTTGAAAATACATCCATTTTCGCAAAATTCGATTTGCCAGGCCCCATTTTTCCAGAGAACATTTCTGATTTCGAGTTCCGCTGATTTCCCGAAAATTGAGAAACTGCGTACACTTCCACCCCATGATTGAGGATTTGCGGCAGAAATGTGTCCGACAACTTCATCATCATCTCCATTTGCAATCGCAACTGGATGTTTTCCTGCTCTGAAACTCAAAGCAAGATAATGGTCGAAAAGCCGTTGCTTCGCGAGTGCATATGCTTCGCGAGTCTTGTGAAAATCGAGATGATCGGTCCCGAGATTGTTCCAAATGGCGGCATCAAATGCAATGCCGTCCACTCTTCCCTGCATGATGCCATGGCTCGAAACTTCCATTGCGACAAGTTCACATCCGGCTTTCACCATGCCATCCATCAGGCGATAAAGCTTCAAAGTTCCGGGCGTTGTATTGGCTGAAGCCTCTTCATAGCCGGGATATCGATGCGAAACGGTTCCCATCACACCGACTTTTAATCCCATGGCTTTGGCAAGACTTTCGATGAGATATGTCGTGGTTGTTTTGCCATTTGTACCCGTTACGGCAATGACTTTCATGTGTTTGGAGGGAGTGCCATAAAAAGCTTCAGCGATTTCGCCAAGTTTCAGATGCGGATTGGCGAGCGAAATGACAGGAATATCGAGATTCAGCGAATATTTGGGGTCGGCGATAACGGCAACGGCACCGGCCTGCCTGGCTTTTGAGCAAAACTCCATTGCCTGCCCCGGCGAAAGCTCATTTGCGCCCTGGCGAAGCACGAAAATATCCCCTCTCTGAACCTCTCTTGTGTCATCGACAACTCGTTCTGCCTCAAGAATTATGCCATTCCACGATGCACCCGCATCTTTCATTCCGCTTTCAAATCGTTCTCTGTTCAAGATTTCCTCCGTATGCTTTTTTGGGGCATAGCTATTGGCCGATACGGCTAATACGCCATGCATAATCGCCCCTCGCCCGTTGGGAGAGGG
>JAZRWV010000107.1:0-2459 GCA_045599925.1 Myxococcota bacterium | reverse complement strand
AAATTGAATATATTCAATTTCCGGCTTTAAAAAGGCGAGCAGCGTTCGTCGTCAGGCGAACGCAATCCATAAAAAATCAGGGTTTCGGAACCATGCTGATGAGACTTTTAACGTCATTGTCAGTGAATCGGAATCCGAGACCGAAGAAGTAATCGAAGACTTTTGTGTTAATGGGATCGTCAAAACCGGCGGAGATATAGAATGTTTTAGCCCATTTCCAGTCTTCCGGGGTAAAGAGTGACAAGTAGATAAGGGTTGTGCCTCTCAGGCGTGGATATTCGTTGTCATTAAAGGCGAAGAGATCGAAACTGAATCGCCAGTCGTCGTCAAAGAGCAGGACATCTCCGCCGAGACCACCGGTATTTTCGATAATTCCGAATCGGCCTGCGAACCATTTCCAGCGAACACCGTACTGCAGGTTGAATTTTACGCTGTCATCGTTTGTCGTAATTGTTTCGTAGACGGGCCCAGACTCAGACGATTCTGTAAGCACTGTCTTGGTATTCGTCGTTCCGTGCGGATCCATGACGAGTCCGAGCGAGTAGAATTTGTGTTCATTCGGGATGAGTTTAACGCCGAAATCGACTTTAAATGAGTTGATGTTGACGAGGTAATCGCCTCTGAGTGAAATATCGACGTCGAGGTCTGAAATCGGTTTGATGAGGGAATTTGCGCTGTCGACGGTTTCAGTACCTGATTTGATGAGTGTTCTTGTATCAGCGAGCAGAGCCTGAGCTTCGTTGGCAATGCCGTCATCACTGAGCAGTTTTCCGACGGTTCCTTTGCCTTCTTCGACATTGGAGGCAATTTGTTCAATATGGGAGAGGGTCTGATCGAGCTTGTCGATGGAAGCGCGAAGCTGCTGAATGCCGTCCTGAGTAGTATCGAGAGTGCTGTCAACGCCGGATCGGATGGAGCTCATCGTGGCTTTGAGTTCGTCGAGCAGAACCGAGAGATCGTTTGCAATTTCGGGAAGTTCTCTATTACCGGTTTCGGAGATATCGGCGGCATTTTTGGTAATAGTATCGATATTGGCGATGATGGAAGCGATTTTGTCAGAGTTACTCTCGGTAATTCCCTTGACACTTTTCATGGTGTCATTGAGGTCGGAGAGGAGCTGTTCGATTTTATTCTGGCCGTCTTTTCCACCGAGGACTGTTGACAAGGATTCGGTCACCTGAACGACGTTGTCCATGACTTTGTCAGCGCTGTTGAGGAGGGATTCGATGCCGCTGTTCTGTATGACGTTAGGAATACTGTCGCCGGTTTTCAGTCTTTCGCCTTCAATTCCTGGGGTGAGTTCGAGGTGATAGTCGCCGAGGATGCCGGATAGCTTTTTGGCGACAGTTGCTCCGTTTTTGCTGAACTCGTTATCATTTTCGGGGTTGATTCCGGCGTATAAAGCGACATCTTCACGAACATTGAAAGTGACGTGTGCGTGATGGTCTTCAAGGGATATGGCTGTCACTTCGCCAATCTGGATACCGGCGACCTTCACCTGAGAACGAATGGCCAGTCCGGTTGCATCGTCGAAATCGGCATAGAGGACAATAAGTCCGTTATCCTGTCCCCATTTTGCAGAGAAACGAATAATCATGACAATCGAAACGACGATGCCGATGATGATAACGAGACCGACTTTAAAAGGTGTAGAGAACTTGGCTGACATTGTGAAAGCGGGATGGAGAGGATTACCAGATAATCATCGTAAGGAAGTAGTCGAGAATGAGGACAGTCACGGAGGCATAGACGACAGCGTCAGTTGTTGCCTCCCCGACGCCTTTTGCGCCGCCGGAGGCGTAAAAGCCTTTATAGCATCCAATAAAGCTGACGATAAGACCGAAGATTGCGGCTTTGATGAGACCGCCAAAGACATCGAATGGAGAGAGGAGGCTGTCGATCATGGAATCAAAAGAGCCGAAATCGACACCGGAGAATCCGATACCAACGATATATGCAGCGACAATACCAATGAAATCAAAGACGGCACAAAGAACGGGCATCATGAGAACAGACGCCCAGATACGAGGGACGATGAGATATTGAACGGGATCAACGGCCATGGTTTTCATGGCATCGATTTGTTCAGTGACGCGCATAGTTCCGAGAACAGTAGCCATACCGGAAGAGGCGCGTCCGGCGACCATAATTGCACTGAGAACAGGTCCCATTTCTCGACAAAGTGCGAGTGCGACTGTTGAACCGGTCAGAGCTTCAGCCCCAAAGAGTCCAAAAGCATAAGCGCACTGATAGGCGAGGATGGCACCGGTAAAGAAACCGGTAAGAATGATGATAAAAAGAGAGCCCCAACCGACAAATTCCATCGAGATGAGGAGTTGCTTAAAACGGTATGGTGGTCTGCATGTTGCGACCATGGTCTGTCCGAAGAGAATGAGAAAATTCCCGAACGCTTCATTTAAGCGAATGAAGCTATTGCCGATTTTTTCAACAATATCAAC
>JAZRWV010000106.1:0-3565 GCA_045599925.1 Myxococcota bacterium | reverse complement strand
GGAGGGCATGGCTATTGGCCGACGGCCAATACACCATGCGGTGGGCCGATATAAAAAGCCGCGTATGCCGAAGGCAAAGCGGCGGTTTGCGAGCCGTATTTGACGCCCAAAAGGCGTCAAAAAGGCGAGCAGCCCGGCAGGCGTAAGCTGCCGGGCGACAAAATCAAGCAGCAAATGCGAATTTTATCGATATTCGAGGGTAATAAAAGCATGTCGTCCGGGGAGTGGGTGTTGCAGAACGTCTTCGGAGGACATGTCATTGAGCAGATTCTGAATGGACATGGAAAGGTGCCATTTGTCGTAAATTCTTAAAGATGCCTCAAGATTCAGACGCAGCTTTTGCGGTGTATAGTTTGTTCCGAGCAAATTGCGTGGTATTTTGGTCGTGTACAGAATGTGAAATCCTGCATGCCAAATGTTGTCATCCCAAGTGAGACTGCCGTGAACACGATGTTTTGCCGTTGTCGGAAGCGGCATATTATCATCTGTTTTTGCATCAGTTAAAGTATAATTGCCGCCGATAGTCATCCCCTTCCAGAAAGTGGAATAAAGCGATATTTCAAAACCTTTGGCAAAGGACTGAGGAATGTTTTGAGCTTCATACAGGTTGATACTAACCGGCATAAAACGAATGAGCTGTTTGTGGATATTATAGAATCCAGAAGCCGAAACTTTGAGCCATTTGGCCGGATGCCATGAGATTCCGAGTTCATTGAGGATGCTTTGCTGAGGCTTGAGATCTGCGTTTCCTCGCATGTATTCTGTATGGAAGTAGTTTTCGTCAAATGCGGGATAACGTTCGCCCATTGCAGAAGAAAACCAGATGCTGAGCGAGGGGAGCGGGGAATATCTAATGGCGGCATGTGGTGAAAACAGAGGCTTTTCTTCGACATTCCAATCCAGATGCAGGCCGGCCGAAAGTTGAAGTGTATCTTCAAAAAAAGAGAGCAGTTCGGAAGCACTCAAATTGAGCAAATATCGTGAATAACTTTTCGAGGTTGTGATGCCGGAAACGAGGAAATCACTGGAAAGATGCTGAAAATCGGCACCGATTTCGATCATGGTCTGGCTGTATTTGGGGGCTGTAAAAGATGCATCTGCACGAATCTGCGTGCGATTTTCGAGGTAATTTGAATGTGTTTTAGAGCCGCCGATAAAAGCCGTAGGGTTGTCGTAAGTATGATTTGCGGCGCGATGGGATGCATTCAAAGAGAACAAAGTCAGTGCGTGACCGGCCATGAATGGTGCGAATTCAGTTTGAATGCCGGTGAGGGAAAGCCAGGAATCCTGGGTTGCGAAGCGGTAGCGAGCTGGATATTCAGAAAGGCCGGCTTCCTGTCTGTGAATGCTGCTAAAAAGGGAAAATGCGGAGAGCCTGGCGATATCTGAATGATAATATCCGGAAATTTGGGTGCCAAAACGGGATGCTGCATTGTGTTCCCGGAACTGCAGGGAGTTTTGGACATCGATATATGGAAAAGATCCTTTTGAATAATCGCCGAAAACGGAGGCGTCGATGGATCCGTTTTCAAAGCGCATCTTGCCGCGTCCAAAGAGGCTGAAATCTTTTATAGAACTTGCGGAAATTGAAGCACTGATGGGAGTTTCAGCAGGTTTTGAATTCAAATCGACGAGTCCGCCGACCGAGCCGGAGGATTCGTACAAGCCGTTTGTGAAGATGTCGGCTGAATCGATAAGCTGAGCAGGAATCAGTGTCAAGTCGGCACTGGCGTCTGAGAGTGCATTGAGGGGAACGCCGAAATAACGGATGACGATATCTTGAGCCGCAGCACCACGATAAGCAAATGTGTGTTGCTGAAGGCGGCTTCCGTTATCGGAGACACGTACGGAAGACAATTCCCCCAACAAGTCTGAGGTTTCGAGGCTTCCGGATCGAAAAACGACGTGTTCAGCATGTTCCAGTCGATTCGAAAATATCTCTTGAGAACCGGATTGTTCACCATCAGATGCATCAGCCAGGGATTCAACGGGATCCAGTTCAAGAATTTCCTGAGCGTAGAGATCGTTACCCAACAAACAGATGATGAAAAGGATTTGGAGGTTGATGCGAAAGTGGTGAAAACGAATGGACATGGCATAAAAAAATCCCCGTCAAATGGCGGGGATTTAAGGATAGGAAGCAGAGAATTACTCGTTAGCTTTTTCTTCTGCCTCATCATTTGCTTCTTCTGCGGCCGGAGCGTCAGCGGCTGCAGGTGCAGGTGCAGCATCTTTATTCTTGTAGGGTTCAAGATCAGGGTTTGGTGGATTAGAAGGGGTGAAGTTTAGTGCAAAACGATAGATTCCGCGAACGCCGAGAATATGACCTGAGAGATTGAAAGCGAGTGGACCGGCGGAACCGGGAACAGTGAAGAAATAGACGTCATTCTGTGACTGTCCGGATGGGATGGAGATCTTTTTATTAACCTGCCCCTTGCCAAATGCCGTGGATTCAATGCGAGCTCTGGGCTGAGCCGAACCGGCAAACAGCATGCTGATACCGGAAACTTTTTCCGCAGAATGCTGAGGATCATAGCTGATATCATTGTGGCTGTTATTTTTAATTGTGACATAAACAGCCATGACAGGCTGTTTTG
Organism: Myxococcota bacterium; assembly: GCA_045599925.1. Taxonomy (GTDB): domain Bacteria; phylum Myxococcota_A; class Bradymonadia; order UBA4248; family UBA4248; genus UBA4248. The sequence continues at coordinate 968 of JAZRWV010000106.1, read as the reverse complement.
TGTAAGCATATGCATAGTTCAATTTTTTCGAAGGTTCCTGAATTGGAACGAGTTCGGCAAATTCTTCGACAACTTTTGTCACGGTGACAGAAACGTCATCAATGATATTTTCATCTTTTAGAGCAGTAGGAGCTTTCTTTTCCTCTTTTTTAGTGGGTTTATTAACATAGAAGCGGAAGACTTTGTCAGCCGAATCGCCGATGATAGTACCCGGAATGAGGGCAACGAGGACGTCTTCATTGACGACAGGAATTTCGAACAGATATTCGTCTTTAAGGACACCGCCGCTGCGAATGGTTTTGCTGGAACTGATGATCTGGTTTGATGTGTGATATCGATTCTGACCTTCAAAACTAATGGCTTTGATATCTGTTCTGCTACCGGTATCCGGATCAGGATCGGTACAAAGCTGAATTCGGTTCTTTGGGCCTTCGAAGTGAAGCGGCTTATAGGCGATATCGCTACCAGACGGGTTCTCAACTGTTACGTGAAGAACTGCGACTGCAGTCTGACCATCGGTGGGGCGGACAGCCTGATCGGAGTTGTTGAGAAAATCGGGTTCTTCAATTTTTAAAGCTTCGACACTGATTTTTGCACCATTAGAGGCGACTCTTGCCTCACCAACACTGGCTGGCGGCTCAGGCGGCTGGCCTTTGCAGCCGACAACGCCAAAAGACATTGATGCAACCATTAAAGCAACCAGAATCTTCGAACTCAGTTTCATTGTTATTCTCTCATTTCGCAGAAACAGAAACTCCACGCCATAAAAATATGGCATTCACAACAGAGCTGTTATTTTACACCGACATGCTACGACTTGTCAAATTCGCATTTTGGTTTCTCTTTCGTTCATTTCATCTCAGCCGGGGCTTTGCTCCGGACTTCACCAAAGGGCTGTTTTTTCAGTTTGCAATAAGAAATGCGCTTCGTTTCCCGAGCCGCCTCACCCCCTTGTCACTTCGTGACGT
>JAZRWV010000105.1:0-3865 GCA_045599925.1 Myxococcota bacterium | reverse complement strand
TTGCCAAACCAATTCTCATCTGACACCGATTAAGGTCTAAAAGCTGCGACACAAAAAGTTTGACGGGGGGAAATGCGTTTTGCGATTAGGCAAAACGTAAAGGGAGAGGTGTGTCAATCCTCCCCCCGCTGAGTAGTAACGATTTTATAAGAAAGTTTTATTAAAAACTAGATCTGAGGTGTATTTGCCGTCTATAATGACTCCCTAGGAGTGCCGGGTGAAGTGTGTCCGGCCCAAATGGGAGGATGATATGAAAAGATTGCTCATTGCTCTACTGGTTTTATCCGCTGGAGTATCTGTCAGTTGTTCTTCGGATGATAATTCTAAGAAAGAGAAAAAGGAATCATCATGGCAACAGGACATGTGTACGGTTGGCGAAACCATGGAATGCTATAGCGGCCCCAAAGGCACTGTTGGGGTTGGACTTTGCAAGGCCGGCAAAAAAACATGTGTGCTGGATGATAATAACAGAGCCGTATGGCCTGATGAATGCGAGGGAGAGGTTCTTCCCGACTATGACTACGTCTGTGACAAAGACGATCCCTTGCGCGATAGCGACTGTAACGGAATTCCGGAAACAGAGCAGGATGAAGATGGCGATGGCATGACCATATGCGACTTGGCCGGACGCAGACTCGACTGCTGTGATAGCGAAAAAATGTGCATTACGCCAAATATGAGGGCTTTTAAACGAAACCTCGGGGATGATTGTATTGGCGATCTAATTGATGGCGACTGTAATGGTATCATCGACGATGGCACTCAAAAGTGTGATGATAAATATCTTGAAGAAATCAAGAAATTGCAGTGTGGCGATGGCATTGTTCAGGGACTTGAAGAATGCGACGACGGGGCTGATAAAAATAAGGGAGAACATAACGGATGCAAATCGGATTGTACCTGGGCTCCTTATTGTGGTGATGGTGAAATCACAGATGGAGAAGTCTGCGATGATGGGTTAAAACGCATTGTTGATAAAAATAACAACATTGTTGGCGGTGGTGCAGGCTCTTATGGCCATTGCAAGCCGGACTGTTCTGGTATGTCCGACGAAGGTTATTGCGGTGATGGAATTGTTAATGGGCCGGAACAATGCGATTTAGGGATGGTGATTGGTGGCAAAAAAGTCGGCGGTGACGGCTCATACGGGGGGTGTAATGCTGACTGTACATATGCTTCCTATTGTGGTGATGGTGTTCTCAATACCGCCGATGGAGAAATCTGTGATGAAGGTTTAGGTCATATTTTAGATAGTGAAACAAAAGATGTTATCGGTGGAGGAACTGGAGTGTATGGGCATTATTGCATGCCCAATTGCAAGGGATATAGCGGCAGATGTGGTGATGGGGTTGTTGATCCAGAAGAAGATTGTGATAAAGGCGGGGTTGATTCGGACGGAAACTATATCCTCGTCGATATGGACGGGAACCCCATAGGTGGTGATGGCTCTTATAATGGATGCTCTGCTGAATGTCATTGGGGGCCTCGTTGCGGTGATGGAATCATTCAGGCCGATAAAGAAGAATGCGACGATGGAGATGCATTCAATGATGGCGCTTATAATGGTTGCAATTCAGATTGTACTTTAGCACCGCGCTGCGGTGATGGACGTGTCAATTCAGAGTTTGGTGAAACATGCGATAATGGTGCTAATAATAAATCTTCTGGCTATAACACCTGCAATAATGAAACTTGTGTTAAAAATGCATTCTGTGGTGACGGTATCGTCGATTCGGATAATGGTGAAGAATGTGATGATGGCGTTATCGTTGATGGTGAGCCTGTCGGTGGAACTGGTGCTTACGATGGATGTACAGCCGGTTGCAAGCTCGCTGCTCATTGCGGTGATCATCACTATGATCCAGGTTATGAGGAATGTGACGGCAGCGTGGGATGCACTAGATATTGTACAGCTGAAGAGAATTTTGAATGCTCAGATGGTAACTGCACGGATATCAAATGCGGGAACCGTGTTCTTGATGATGACGAGGAATGTGATGATGCCCTGCATACAGGTTTGTGTTTGGGATGCGTCGCCAGAAATGGCGTTACATGCTTAAGAAGCACTCCTGCATGCCCAGCTGATTTTTGCAAAGATGGCGTCGAATGTATTGAAATTTCAACATTTTATGGCGACGGAGTGATTACTTCGGGCTTCGAAACCTGCGACGATGGCAATACCATCGATGGTGATGGTTGTACCAAAGGACGTATCGATCAGGGATATATTTGTCCGAAGGTTGGTGAACGCTGCGTAGCCGCAGCCTGTGGCGATGGCATTCGCGCCTACGGCGAGGAATGTGATGACGGCAATAATATAGATGGTGATGGCTGTTCTTCTCGCTGCAAACGCGAGGATGGATTCGCTTGCAAAAACGATATGAACACCAAAACGAATTGTATCAATTCAACCAAAGGCCGTTGCGGTGATGGTGTCGTTCAGTATGGCGAAGAATGCGATGATAGTAATACAACCTCCGGTGACGGATGCTCTTCCGTTTGTAAGATTGAAGACAACTTCAAATGTCCGCTGAATGCGGAAACATTTGCAGGCGGTGGTTGTTTAGGCTCCGATAAATGTGGTAATGGTCAGCTCGATGTCGAAACTGGGTATGTCTATGCCGAAGAATGTGACCTCGGAAATAGTCTAAATGGTGCGAGGAATTCCGGATGTTCTAGTAATTGTCGTATCGTAACCGGATATCATTGCGATGCCAATGGCAGAAACTGTGTAAAAGGCAAATGTCGCGATGGAATCCTCGATGCCGGTGAGGAATGCGATGACGGCAATCATTATCCGAATGATGGTTGTTCACCGAGCTGTAAAACAGAATTCATGTTCGAAGCAACAAAATTTGACAATGGTGAGGTGACTTATTCTTCTAAATGCGGCGATGGCATTACCCTTTGGATGATCGCAGAACGTGATGAACAGGGAAGAATTAAATGTCAGGATGGCAGTGTTCTTCCATTACAAGATAGATATGGAAAAACAAATAAAAAAGAAAATTGTCCAAATGGAAAATTTGTACCGGTTGAAGAATGCGATGACGGAAATCTGGTTTCCGGCGACGGTTGTTCAAGCCAGTGTAAGATAGAAAAGGGATGGCAGTGTACCGATTGGTCGACCGTCGCAAATGCTGATCATATCGATCTCGATATCACTTATTACGACTTCCGTTCGCAGCAGAGTAAGGGAACTGGCGATGGTTGGGTTTCACAAGATATTTTACAAAAAATATATGATTTAGATAAGAACTGCGGCATTACATTCACTACAGCATGTCCTCATTATGAAAATAATGGAAAATGTTATTCTACGAAGGTTTGTTCAACTAACTACAGCCCAGAGAATGGCTATAACAAATGTTATCAAAGTTGTGCGAAGAAAATAAATGGAAAATGTTATCAAAGTTGTGAGTATGAATATAATGGAAAATGTTATAATAAATGTTCTAACAAAAATTATCAATATTTTGTTAATGGAAACTGCTGTTCTAGATCAACTGGTGGTAGCTGCAGCAAGAATAACCCAAGTGAAGCAAGTGAAGCAAGTGAAGCAAGTTATACTTATACTGGACAAGAAAGTGGAGTATCGAGTCTGACTGCTACTTATCTTGGCCGTGGTTTGCGTGACTTTGGTTGCGGACCTTATACAAACTACAACTCAAGCAGCAGTTATGCTAACAACAAGAGCTGTAAGGGTATGGTTAAAGATACTCTGGATGCCGATGGCAAGCCCGTGCTAGTCGATAATTGGAATGGTAAAAGATGTCAAAGTACTAGCGGAACATATAATATTGAGTCCATTGTTACCTGCTCAGGGACATTCCATTACTGGTATCGTGATCTTGAGAATCTTAAC
>JAZRWV010000104.1:0-6278 GCA_045599925.1 Myxococcota bacterium | reverse complement strand
CTATAATTAGTCGAACAATCATACGACCGTATGGAGGATTAACGATGATAATAATCGTTGAACGCCTGGGGCAGCTTTGGGCTACAGTTCAGTTTTCATAGGCCTGCGGTTTGGATTTAACTTTGATGCCTCCGGCGGGGGCTATTTATATTATCCCATGTGCGAAGCTTTCAGCCGCGTATGCGTCAGCAGAGCGGCTGCCGGCCGTAGGAACTAGGCCGGAAGGGCTGCCGTATGCGCGTTTTGAGCGCATAGGCTGCCCCCATCAAAATCAAACAAAAATCTCATCATTGCAGATCTGTTCAACCTGCGAACGAATCGATTCCACAGATCCATTCAGTGTACATGCGGCCGCATTTTTGTGTCCGCCTCCACCAAAACGCGCCGCAATCAGCGAAACATCGATGTTTCCTCGCGATCGGAAACTCAGTCGGTACAAATTGTCTTCCAGCTGCGTCAGAAAAATGCTCACTTCCACCCCGTGAACACTTCGCGCATAATTGACAAAGCCGTCCGTCATCACGCCCGAACAATGGCATTTCTTCAGCATCTGGCGATCCGCATGAAGACACGCAAGCCGTCCGTCGCGCGAAATCCACAGCGTCTGAAGCACCAGCCCGAGCAGCCTCAGCTTCGTCGCCGGAACGTTCTCATAAATGTGCGACGCAATGTCCCAGACGTCGATGTCCGTCGCCAGAAGATACGAGCAAACCCGCATGGAATCTGCACTTGTCGATGTATATCTGAACGACCCCGTGTCCGTAATAATCGACGTGTCCGGCGCCGCCGCAAACTCCTGCGTCAGCTCCACATTCAATGCACGGCACAGATGAAACAGAATCTCGCCCACTGCCGACGCCTTCGAATCGTGGAGATTGACCAGGCAATCCTCATACGGAACGCTGTGATGATCGATGTAAACAATCGGGCAACTCAGCTTGTCGTGCGGAAATTTGCGTCCCAGAAGCTCCGGTTCCGCACAGTCCAGAACAACACACAGGTCGAAATCGAAATCCGTCAGCTCACGCCTGATTTCCTCCGCACCTTTTAAAAAGGTAAATGTGTCGGGAATTTCATCGACGTTAAAAATCGTCACTTCTTTGCTAAGAGCGCGCAAAATATGGCCCATCGCAACCGCCGACCCGGCAGCATCGCCGTCCGGACGGCAATGCATCGTCACTAATACTTTTTCGGATTGCTGAATAATTGGAACAATCTTGTCCAGATTGGGCTGAAGATGGGAAAGTCTGTCAAACATCATACATTTACTCGATATTTTTATAAGCGCGCCTTATCGGCTCGACTGCGTCGGCCGATTACGGCCCGCTATTTGGCCTATTGCTTCGCAATACGGCCAAATGATTGACGTTTCGTAAAATAAAAAAATCAGAGATTAAATCTCTGACACATCCGCACCCGGAACTTTGTCCCGATGCATGCATGATTTTACCGCAATCCTCTAGAATCTCAAACGACAAATCACACGAAATTTCCCCGCTGGTTCGACCATCGCAGATACCTGCGGGGAAGTTTTTCTAACACCCTTCACAAGGCGTCGCACCACAGAACCGTGGGGGGGACCATAAAAATTTTTCATTACGCATTTCACATTTAAATTTATAATACAAAGAGCCAGCATTCATACACTTTGTAACTGCTTCTATACAATTACTTCCATTCCAATTTCCGTTCTCACAATGACCATAACTTTCATATTCCCCATTTTGACATTCACCACATTCTAAATTATTGTTACAAAGTACATTGTTTGAACACATGATATTTTTTTCATCTTCACTGCTATCGTTATTATTACATTTAAATCTACCTACATTTTCTTTATTAATACATTCACATTGTGTACACTCTGCACTAAAAACCCACTCGCCATCTTTACAAACAAGAATCCTATCCCCATCGCATTTTTTATCTCCATTTTTACATTCGCCATAATTTAACCCATCCTTACGACAAGAATTACCATCATCAGAAGCCTTTCCTTTATTCCAATTAATATCATCACACTCAAAAACTATACCCGTTTTAGTCACAGGATCATTTTCACATTTCCTTCCTGTACAGGTTAGATTGCATGTAGGATAATTATGAGAACAACCAAACTCACAGGACTCAATTTTTTCCCAACTAGTCTCTTTACAACCATACAGAATGCCATTGACACAAATAGTACTTCCATTCTCAGAACATTTATTATCGCAAGTATTGGTATTTATATCGTAATTTTCAGAACATAACGATTCATCAAATGCTCCATCATCATTACACGTATATAAGATGGCATATTTATCATCAACTTGTGTGCACTTTTTTGTTTCAGGCTGACATTGTTTACAACCATTTTCATCACATCCATATTCACAATCTGTTACACTCCAAAAAATAATATCAGTTCCATTTTCATTATAACAAATTGGCGTAAACAATTTCCATCTTGTGTTTTCGTTATCGCTATATTTTTCGCAAACAGGTTCTAAGACACCTTTACATAATTCAGAATTTCTAGTAATCCACTCATTATTTATACATTCCAAAGTAACATCAGTACGTAGTTTTAATGAATTTCCATCCTCACAGATAAGACAAGCTGTATTATCATTGCACTTGCCTTTAACACTTATAACACCTTGAACAGTATTAACTAATTTCTTACATTCTTCACTACGGCCTTCTTTATAAAGTATACTTTCACTACTTTCACCAGATTTCACTTCACAATAATCATTGCAATATTTCAGATTATCATCGCATCCATTTCGACAGTCTATATCGACCCATTTTCCTGCTACGCAAGTTTTTTGATTGTTATTTATACATTTAATGTCGCCATACAAACACTCACTGCATGTATTCTTATAACAGCCATATTCACATTGGGTTCCCTTGTCCCAGGTTTCATTTTTGCATGTATATTGCGTGCTATTCTCGCATTTGGTTGCACCATCTCCGCAGTCATTACAAGTTATATCATTCTTGCAGGTTGCGTTATTCTCACATTGGGTTCCCTTGTCCCAGGTTCCATTATTGCATGTAAATTCTTTACCGTCTTCACATTTTGTATCACCGTTTAAACATTCACCACAATCTGTCATATCTTTATTACACGAAAGCTTATTACTAGTACCTACATAATATGAACTTTTATAGCATAATTGTGACTGGTGTAACACTACAGTTGTATCTGATTCACTTTGTTGACAATCCCAACGCAATTCTCCAAAAATATCCGTATTTGTATCACTATCCGTAATATTTACACATGTTTTATTCACTTCTATACACTTTTTTTGGCATTTATCACCATTGCAACCGTACGAACATTGTGTTCCCTTGTCCCAAGTTCCATTTTCGCATGTATATTGCGTACTATCCTCGCATTTGGTTGCCCCATCTCCGCATGCATTACAGGTTTTATTATCTTTGCAAGTTGCACCGTTTGGGCATTGTGTTCCATTATCCCAATTTCCTTCACTGCATAGATATTGAATACTACCTTCGCATTTAGTCGCCCCATCTCCGCAGTCAGTACAAGTTATAGCATTCTTGCAGGTTGCGTTATTCTCACATTGTGTTCCCTTGTCCCAAGTTCCATTTTCGCATGTATATTGCGTACTATCCTCGCATTTGGTTGCACCATCTCCGCATGCATTACAGGTTTTATTATCTTTGCAAGTTGCACCGTTTGGGCATTGTGTTCCATTATCCCAATTTCCTTCACTGCATTGATATTGAATACTACCTTCGCATTTGGTTGCCCCATCTCCACAGTCATTACAAGTTTTATTATCATCCTTGCAGGTTGCATTATACGGACATATTTCTTGTATTTTTGTTTCACAGTTATAAAGTATGCCAATATTAATAGACTTGTCAGAGCCAATGGGCTCAATTTCAAAGTTAGTACAAACATTATCCTGACACTCGGTATGTTTTATGCATTGACCATTTTCGCAGGAATCACATTCACTAATCTCGGTCCATTCTCCACTATTACATGTATATGATTTATTCCCTTCGCATTTGGTTGCATTATTCTTACATACATGACATTCGTGTTCATCTTTGCATTCCGCTCCGTTTGAACATAAATTTAATGTTTCTTTATGATCACTATTGCAAGTATATAAAATGCCATTTTCGCATTTAGGATGGTCTTCCTGTTTACACTCTGTATTATTTATGCATTGACCATTAATACACGATTCACATTCTTGAATAATATTCCATGCACCATCCTTACAGTTATATAATATATTTCCTTCACATTTGGTGGCATTGTCACCGCATTCAAAACATTCATTTTTATCTTTGCATGATGCTCCATTTAAACATGATTTTAATGTTTCCATCCTATTCTCATTACATTCATATAAAATGCCATTTTCGCATTTAGGATGGTCTTCTTGATTGCATTCAATATTTTTTATGCACTGGCCGTTATCATCACATGAATCACATTCTCCAATTTTGCTCCATTGTCCATTAGAACATCTATACAATGTATTTATTTCGCATTTATTTGAATTTTCCTCACATTTTATGTTTGCACATTTATCATTTTCGCAGATGACGCCTTTCGGGCAAACGGTATTCTTGCATTGACATGTGTTGGAGTCGGTGAGTGTTCCGCCGCTTGTTTCACAAATCTTTCCAAAATCTGAAATCGTAAACTCGTTGCTGCAGGCGGATAATCCAAAACAAACGGATAGAAGACAAAGGATTTGAATATTTCTTTTCATATTATTTCTCCATCTCAACGGATGACTCATTCATCAATAGATGACTCATTTTGGTGTGCTTGATCTGCGCAAATGCGTTTGTCATTTTCTAAAACACATATGACACCAGAGGGGCACTTATCTTCATCGCATTTACAGAGATCTTCACCCCAGGTTCCTCCACTGATTTCGCACAGGTTTTCAGGCGAAAATTCAAACTTTTCCGAGCATCCGAATGACAGAAAAGATGCCAACATCATGATCATGATTAAGGTTAAAATGCGCATTTTCTGTCTCCTTAAAACGTCATGCTAAAGGATGCACCCATTGGCAATGCACTTACCGTCATGACAGCATCTTCTTTGGCTTTGCTGTATTTGTAACCGGCCAGACCGGAAACAATCCCGCCTGCGACAGCCAATCCAAGGCCGGTACCTAATAGAGTCCAGCCCGCAACGCGTTTTGGATTTTCTTTATAGTTGCCGCCGAGCGGATTCGTATCTGCACCGAGAAGGGCTGCTCCTGCAATGAGTGAGGCAATGCCCACACCGCCAATGCCAACTCCAGTCCACATCAAGGGTTGTATTTCCGCTGCTTTTTGTTCGAGTATTGCCCGCTTTTGTTGCGGAAATTGATCGATGACAGCTTGCAGTTCCTCGATTTGTTTGCCCTGTGATTCTATCATGCTCGCCTGGATGGCCACTGCTTCTTCCGTGCGCTCTGGATGCTCCATTTCATATCGCTTATACCATATGACTCTCGAAATACTGCTCGGAGTCGCGATTTTGAACGTGTTTTCACTTCCTTTTTGGTAATAGATAAGTGCTCGCTCAGCATCCCCCTGCTTTTCAAGCGCTATTCCTGTGTAATATAGCAATGTTGGTGAATCAGGGCATATCTCATAAAGATTTTTCGCAATTTCGAGCGCCTTGTCATATTCCCCTTTTTCAAATAGAGACTGAATATTGAATAAACCATTAAGCCAGGTTTCGTTTTCATTCAGATTTTGGCAATCCTGAGCAAACGCTTGCGAGAAAATTAAACATCCAAAAACAAGTGTAAACAATAAAATAAGCTTACATTGAATATTATTCACTCTTTTTATATAATTCTGAATATTGTTTTCTTTAATTGATATTATATTTCGCATATCAAGCCTTTATTCGAGTAAGAAAAAAGTCGGAAAATTCAATTGGAAAGCATAATATTAAGATTAAGCTAATTCCAATACAGATATTCTATTGTAGGGGGTATAAATTGTCAAAATAGTTATTGTCAGGGTTCGCCTATTCCCTACAAGGAAAATATTGTGAATTTTATTCAAGTCCCCCGATTGTGCCTAAGGGACCTCTGAGCAAAAATAAATAGCTTGTTTTCCTGGGGCGTTACCTCTTTCCTCAGTTCACAATATGAAATCCGCTTCGTTTCCCGAGCCTGTCGGCTCTTCAACTTGCGGATTTCATTTGTTCACTGGGCTCTGCGGTTTTCGCCATTCACAGGATGGCGAAACTCCTCGGCCCCTCAGTTCACAATATGAAATCC
>JAZRWV010000103.1:0-7212 GCA_045599925.1 Myxococcota bacterium | reverse complement strand
CCGAAAACTCCTTCAGGGGCTGATTGATGAATTCGGTGATACCGATATCATTCATGATGTTAAAATGAAGTTGGATGCCTGCACCTGATGCAAGGTTTCTGCTAGTGAAGGGGGATTTCTTCTGCGGAAGATTCCCCTCTCTTTTTAGAATAAAAAGGGCGTTTTGGCTGTTTAATTATTTGGTTTGTTGAAGCCAAAAGGTGTTTCGTCTGTTCAGTCTGTTTTTGAACAGACTGATGTTGCATACCGGAATAAATACATGGAAAAAAAGACAGATATTGCAAGTATGAAATTTACGACATTGGCAGAATTGATGCGTGATTCTGTTTGTAAATATTCAGAACGTCCTTTTTTAGGGACGAAAAAAGACGGTGTCTATTCCTGGATGACTTATGCCGAATTTGGCAGTCTTGTTCGGAGATTCAGAGCCATTCTAAAAAGGTGTGATTTTCATAAAGGCGATCGCATCGGCATAATCTCCAACAACTGTGTCGAATTTGCGGTTGCTGTATATGCAGCATATGGTCTGGGGGGTGTTGTGATTCCCATGTATGAAGTTCAGAAATTTCAGGATTGGGAGTTTATATTTGGCGATGCAAAACCCAAAATTGCGGTTGTTGGAAGTGATGCAATTCGCGAAAAGATTGAGAGCATTGAGTGTGATTCTCTGAAGAAAATTTTCGTTGTCCGAAGCCAGTCAGAAGATTGTATGAGAGTATTGATGGATAACGAGACGGAAGAGTTAGAAATCGATGAATCAGTAACTGCAGATGATATCAGTGATATTATTTATACAAGTGGAACGACGGGCAGACCTCGCGGAGTTGTACTAACTCATCATGGTGTTGTTGAAAATGTTAGAGGAACGGCAGAACCTTTCTTTATTTCGGAAAACGACCGGACTCTTTCATTTTTGCCCTGGGCACATGCATTTGGAAAAACTGTTGAGCTTCATATATTCCCGGCGGTGGGTGCAGCAATCGGGCTTGTGGAATCAAATCGAACGATTTCCCAGAATCTGACAGAGGTCAATCCGACAATTTTTGTTTCTGTTCCACAAATTTTTAATCGCATTTACGACACAGTCCATTCCAAGATGGATGCCAAAAAGACGAGCCGATTCCTCTTTAATTGTGCAGAAAACGTGGCCAAGAAGGCTCAGACAGGCAAGCTGTCTGTCTTTGATAAAGTTCAGTATTCGGTATTTGATAAGCTTGTAGCTGGAAAAGTGCGTGCATCATTTGGCAATTCTCTTCGTTTCTGTATTAGTGGTGGTGCGTCTCTTTCCAAGGAAGTGGCTTCATTTTTTGAGGCATTTGGAGTCCGCATTTATGAAGGGTATGGAATGACGGAACATTCGCCTGTTGTTGCGGTGAATTGTCCGGAGAGCATTCATATTGGTGCCGTTGGCAAACCGCTTTCGATGGTGAAGATTGAGATTGTTCATGACAATGAAAACCTCGATAAAAGCGATGAGAAGTGTGGTGAAATTGTGATTACAAGTCCCAGTATTATGAAAGAGTATCTGAATGCACCGGAAGCGACCCTGGAGATGCTTGATGATCAGCATCGTCTGCATACTGGTGATATGGGATATCTCGACGATGAAGGGGTTTTGTGGATTACAGGCCGTGTGAAGGAACAGTATAAACTGGAAAACGGCAAGTATGTTGTTCCAACGGCTCTGGAGGAAAAAATTCAGAACTCCATGCTGATCAATATTGCAGTGGTGTTTGGAGCCGGCAAGCCCTATAACGTCGTTCTCATTCGTCCTGCTGATGAATTTATTGAAAAATTCAAACGAGAAAACAAGCTTGAAACTGCCTCTCAAAAAGAAATTGAGACAAATGCCAAGCTTCGCGATGTGATTTCCAAAGAGCTTCAGTCGATATGTGAAGAGTTTCGGGGTTACGAACGTCCGAAAGAATTTGCGATAACGTTGGATAAGTTTACGATTCAGAATGGGGTGATGACACCGGCACTAAAGATAAGACGCCGAGAAGTTGAAAAGAGATACAGCGAGGTTCTGGCGGCGTTGTATAAATAGAAAAGCAGGTTCGTGCGTATGTGCTTGCACATAGCACGAACGCATGGGCCGTATTGCGAAGCAAAAGGCCCTGCAAAACCAGATAAACACCTGTGATCCACGATTGCAGGTGTTTTTTTTTTATGATATTGAAAAGAGTCTTTTTATTTTCTGGAAGGAAAACTCAGAATGATAACATTTCAGCGTATTTTTCAAACGCGAGAGCAGGCGATGGATGTTTATAAAAGCCAGCTTTCATCACAGAAACTTTATGTCGAATCATTTGAAGGTTATTCAAAGGGCACTGAGGTATCGGTAAGTCTTGAAATACGAGAAACATCACAAAAAGTTGTATTGAGAGGCAGTGTTGAACGGCTGATGGGCAAAAAAGAAGTGATGGAACTTGGATTTGGTCAGCGTCCCGGGCTTCTTCTTTCAGTTCCGATTACGCCGGATGTTGTTGAACCGCTGCGTGCATTTTTCCTTGCTCAGGCACCGAAATCCGCTGCACCAAAGTCTGCAGAGTCTTCATCAACATCATCTTCGCGCTCAATTCCGCTTGAAAATATAACGCAGTGTTCTGCGGAAGAAGCTGTTGAGAAAGTTCGGGCATTTTTGCAGCTTGCAAACAGAGGCAATCTCTATATGCTTTTCAATGTTCCTCCAACAGTGGATCGCCAGACCCTTCGCAGAATTTACAATGTGGTTGTTCGCACGCTGCATCCTGACGCTCATGACGAGAATTTCAGTCAGGAGCTTTCTTTGCTTTTAGGTGAGGCTTATCAGGTCTTTAATGAAGCCTATCAGATTCTGCAGCACCCGATAAAGTGTGCAATTTATATGGAAGTGTCGAGACAGGCTCGTGCTTTCGGCGGGATGAGTTTGAATGCTTATAAGAAATGGCAGGAAGATTATCGCATGAGAAATGCGTCAAATATCCGTATGAGTGACGAATTGGTTGCCAAAGCTGAAGATGAACTGGCAAAAGGGGATCGAGAGCATGCTGCACAGAATCTTCAACTGGCACTGCAATACGATCCTTTTAATGAGAATGCCCGAAGTGTACAGATATAAGGAGAGTTTATATGACAAAGTCTGAAATAACGCAGAAGTTGGCTGCTCAGTTTAATTTGCCTGTCAGACATGCCCGTCTGATTGTTGATGCTTTTTTTAACAATATTCTTCGCGGTCTTATTGTCGGTGAAAAGGTTACGCTTCGTGGATTTGGCGGGTTTTCAGTGAAGGTTTCAAAGGCCAGAATGCGCCGTAATCCGCTGACGGGAGCGGAAATCTTTGTTGGTGAAAGCAGAAGTATGAATTTTAAGGCGGGTCGTGCACTTCATCATCGCTTGAACAAAGGCTGAGTTATGTCGAAGATCGCGCTGATTGCTGCCTTTGTGCCGCCAATTACCGGACAGAGTCTGGCCGCTGATTTGCTGCAGAAAGGTCTTAAAAAAGCGAATATTCCCTATTTTGAACTTAATCTGGCTGAACCCATTGAAGGAAAGCCGGTGGTTCAAAGAATCATTCAGCTGGCTGAAATTGAAGGAAAGCTCGTTTTTTTATGCATCCGTCATCGCGATTTGGTTGTTTATCTTCAGCTGGGACATGGAAAAGCTGCTCTTTTGAGAGATCTCGTGTTCATGGCAACTGCACATCTTTTCCGACACCCATGCGTGGCTCATGTGCATGGCTCTGGGTTTCGAAAAGCTTTGGATGCTCTCCCTGTCCCGGTCAGGGGTGTCGAAAAATTGATGATTCGTCGTCTTAAGGCTGCTGTCGTTCTCAGTCATTCCCTGCGTTCTATGTTTGACTCAATTCTGGACGAATGCCGTGTCTTTGATGTTGATAACGGCATTGACCAGGATTTCGTCGATATGACAAATACAGCCGATGTTCGATACATCCATGAACCATTTAATATCCTTTTTTTGAGCAATTTCCTGACTGCTAAAGGGTTTTCTTCATTATTGCGTGCGGCTGTTTTGGCAAAAGATGCTGGCAAAACAATGCATTTTACTTTTATTGGGGCTAAAATACCCGATCAGGATGTCGATATTGATGCATTTGTCCGCGATTATCAGCTCGACAATGTTTCTGTTCATGATGTCGTTTTTGGCCTCGACAAACATCATGCATACCGGCAGGCAGATGTCTTTATCCTGCCTTCTGTTTATGAAGGTCAGCCATTATGTATTCTTGAAGCCATGTTTGAATCGTTGCCGGTGGTGACGACAAATGTTGGCGGAATTCCAGAGATTTTTTCGGATGAAACCGGCGTTCGTTATGTGAATCCTGATTCGCCTGAACAGATTTTCGAGGTACTCTGTGAACTGGAAAAACACCCCGAACTGCTTGTTGAAATGGGAAATGCGAACAGGAAACTTGCGCTGAAACGATTTACTGCCGAAAGTCATATTCAAAAAATGATCGAAATTTTAGGTTGTAAGCCTTGATTTGACTTTGTTCCTGATTTCGAATTCATAAGGTGCATGGATGCTTGATTATGAAAAATGAAAATTGTCTTTTTATCATTCTCAGTTTTTCGGCATGTTTCATGTCATGTGCTTCAGGTGGAACAACATCGGCGGTTGTCAATGCGCCTGACATATCTGTTGTCAGTCCTGAATGTGATGAACAGTCACCCTGTCTTGAAAATGCAGCATGTGTTCAGGGACGATGTGTATTGAATGAACCCGTTGTTTGTTCCAGGCTGACCAATGAAAGTGGTGCGGTTTGTGCCCGTCAGGGCGAGGGCAGTCGCATTGTTTTGCGAGGAGATGTGCTCGCAATTGATAAGGTTTATGAGGGGGGAAGTGTCGTTATTGAGAATGGACGTATTGTTTACGTGGGATGTGAACCGGATTTGGGCAATGCTGTGGTCATTACATGCCCGGATGCGGTTATTACCCCGGGATTTATCAATGCACATGAGCATTTGATGTATTCGAATGCCAAACCCGCCGATTGGGGGGAGGAACGGTTCGATCATCGAAATGAATGGCGAAAGGGGCTCAACGGACACAACAAGGTCAATGGACCTAAGACAAAACACAATGAAACCGTTGAAATTCGCGCATTGATGTCCGGAACGACATCCATTTTCGGATCAGGCTGGATCAAAGGACTTGCGCGCAATATCGACGAAGAATCGATCGGTGGAGTGCAGAGCATCTATCAGACATTTCCACTTGGTGATTCGTCCGGAGAAATGCGCGATTCCGACTGCAGTTATGCATATCATTCATCGGTGCTGAACATCGACAATGGCTGTCCTTTTGGGCCTCACATTGGTGAAGGAGTTGGAACTGCCGCTCATAATGAACTGCGATGTTTTGGTGGTGAGGGACCGCATGCTTTGTTCCGTGACAACCTCGTCATGATTCATGGCGTTGCAGCGGATGCTGAAGACATCGCGAAGATGGCTCAGCGCGGGGTTAAACTCATCTGGTCGCCAAGAACGAATATTGCTTTATATGGAGATACGGCTAAAGCACCTGTATTTGATCGAGCCGGAGTGACGATTGGTATGGGGACTGACTGGATTTATTCCGGTTCTGCGACAATGCTTCGCGAACTCCAGTGTGCAGACAGCGTCAATCAGAACTATTACAATCACTATTTTAGCGACTACCAGCTTTGGCGTATGCCATCCTGGAACAATGCTGTTGCTTTTGGTCTTGATGAGCAGCTTGGTGATATTCGCCCCGGTTTTCTTGCGGATATTTCAGTGTTTCGCAAAAAAGACGGAAAGAATGATTATCGTGCTGTGATTGAAGCAGAAAATAAGGATGTTCTGCTCGTCATGCTCGATGGCAGGCTCGTTTATGGTGATTCTGCTGTCATGGTTTCGGGTGAGGAAATCGATGTCTGTGGTGAATCAAGAAAGCTTGATCTCGCTGCGACCGGCTCGGATGTAACGTTTGCCGAAGCTTCGCAAAATGCCGCATATCCGATGTTTTTCTGTGGTGTTCCGGAATTGGAACCCACTTGTACGCCGGCAAGAACCCGCGAAATTGATACCGTTAAATCCACACTTTATCGCGGAATTGCAGAAATGTCGGTCGATAGTGATGGAGATGGTATTCCCGATCACGAAGACAATTGTCCGATGATGTTCAATCCGGTGCGACCTCAGGATGTTTCCGGCAAACAGAGTGATGCTGATGGCGATGGTATTGGTGATATTTGCGATATTCATCCGTTGTGTTCTGCGAATGACACATCATGTCCATCCATTCCGAGAAATGATTTTGATGGCGATGGCATTATAAACAGCAACGACAATTGCATTTATGTTGCAAATCCAGATCAGGCTGATCGCGATGGGGATGAAAAAGGTGATGCATGTGATGAATGTCCTGATTTTTCAAATCCTGGAGACATGCATTGTCTGATTTCTGAACAGTCGACGATAAAGCAGGTACATGAAATCATTAAAACAGATTGTCCTGATAAGAATGCTGCTTGCAGATCCTCGAAGGAAGTTCTCGTTTCTGGTCGTGTGACGGCTTTGACGAAAAATGGATTTTTCATACAGATGCCGGGAGAATCTGAAGTGCAGTGGTCTGCGATCTATGTTTCTTCATTAGACAAGGTTCAGGTCAATGATGACGTTTCAGTTCAGGGATATCCGTCGTTATCGTCTGGAATGCCGGAGATTGCGCGAGCATCTGCAAAAGTTGTGTCATCCGAAAATGAGCCGGTGAAGCCGTCGGAATTCAGTGCTGTTGATATTGCGACGGGTGGTCCGTCTGCTGAAGCAGTGACGGGAGTTCTTGTGACGCTGGCACCGGTCGTCGTTCAGCCTCTTGATGGCAATGCGGCTTTCGGCATGTATCCTGTGCTCGATACGAATGGTGGTTCGATATATCTGGATGACTTTATCTGGACAATTACGCCTGCACTTGCTGAAAAAATGGTGCTCAAACGCGTGACCGGCATTCTCGTGTATGATTTTGGGAATCACAAGATAGCGCCGAGAAATGCAGAGGATTTGAAATAATTTTGGGACACAGCCGCAGGAAAACATGAAAAAAAGGAGTGTTTTTCTGCGGCTGACGTGTATTTGCGCGGCGTATTGGCTGTATTGTTTTGTTCCCCTCGCTCGGCCGCCCTCTCCCGCCAGGCAAAGGAATTGCGCGGCCGTATCGGCTGTAGTGAGGAGTTGTGCACAACGCCTCACT
>JAZRWV010000102.1:0-2673 GCA_045599925.1 Myxococcota bacterium | reverse complement strand
CACGTCGTATAAAGGTGCACCCATGCGGTTATTCTTCGATGGATCAAATCGACTGGGAATAGGGCCAGGCCCCCCAAAAATCGGCGGCGGACCATACCCCATCATCATCGCACAGCGATCATTGGCACTCGGCGCTAGCATCGCTATTTCATCACGAATCTTTTTTGACTGCCCTTCGTCTGTATTCTGATTCACCACTTTATCTTGAAGGTCTTGCTCATCAATCATCGTTAACTCCTTTGACATCCCCCCACATTACACAACATCAAGACCGCATTATATCAGTTTTATGCAATGACGCCAATGCTTCCTTCCCATGAACTTCATCGCAATAAATATACTATTATGATGCTTAAAATTTTGAAAACATTGAACACACAATCACTCCTGCAGATGTCTTTGATTTGATTGCGCGGTCTATGGCTGCACCATACGCCCACGCTCGGCAGCTATTTCCCTTGTCGAGGCATTGTGCACAACGCCTCGACAGAGGAAATACGCCGCCGACGCTCGCCTTGTATGGTTAAGTTCACCTCTTGTTGTGGGAAACATGCATAGCAACAAGGTGTTGACAATGTATTTCGTGTCTAGCTAACACGGAATGAAGAGCAGGTAGGACGACGCTCGCTAGAGACAATGATCTCGTCACATAGATTGTCCACCTGTTCTTCACTTTTGCCCATACGACACTGGACGGTATCATAGGACAACACTGTTGGAAGCCAGCGTTGATCCTGAATTTACAAGAATAGTGTGAGCAAAGGCAAGTTTCATTATTTGGGGAGACTTATTATGACTGTTCTTGGGATAGATGTTTCAAAAGCCAAACTTGACTGTTATTTGTCACAGGGGATTGAGCGTAAAGCCAATTCATCGCTGATGTTTCAAGTTTCAAACAACGAAGACGGGTTCGAGAAAATATGCAAATTTATGCAGAAAAAAGGATTTCGTCTTGATTTAACCATGGTTGTTTTAGAGCCAACCAGCTCGTACCATGTCGAACTGCTCTATTGGCTGGCAGAGCAGGGAGGAACCGTTTGCCTTGCAAATCCCGGCGATGTGAGATTCTTTGCCAGAAGTCTTGGTATTTATAGTAAGAATGATGGTTTGGACAGCTTTGTGCTTGCTCAGTTTGGACAAACCAGGGAATTGCATAGCTGGCAGCCACCTGCAGAAAATATGCGTAAATTAAGCGCACTAATGCGTGTCAGACGTCAAATCATCCAGAGCAGAATCGAAGCTGAGAACCGATTATCAGAACGCTCACCTAGGCTTAAAGAATTTGGTGAGAACTATTTGCGAGAAACATTAGCTCACTTCAAAGCACAGGAGAAAGCGATTGATGCGGATATTCAAAGATTGGTTAAGGAAGACGAATCATTGCAGAGGGAATGCAAAAATTTGCTTACTATTCCTGGGGTTGGCAAGGTGACTGCAGCCCTCCTAATTGTGCTATTTAATACACATTCTTTCTCCAAGGGGGAGCAAGTTGCTGCATTTTGTGGCGTTGTGCCTAAAGAATATCAGTCTGGAGCAACAGTCTTAGGCAAAAGTCGCATTACCAAAAGAGGCTCTAATGAAATTAGGAGCGTTCTGAGAATGGGAGCAACTGCGGTTCTGACAACACAAAAGGATTCTCTTCTCAAATCGTTTTATCAACGTATGATTAACGCAGGTAAATGTAAAGCATCTGCACTCGGAGCGCTTATGCACAAGCTATTACTGATAGCATTTGCTGTTTGGCGCGATGATACGACGTATAGTTATAACCTCATGAACGTTGCTTAACACAGTTAGTGAGCAGGATGAGATGGAATGTTCTTAAACTCACCCTGCTTAAGAAAAATACTTGACCTAAACCACAGTATCTATGTGCCGGAAACTCCGGCACATACGCAAATGCCCGCCGGTCTTTCGGCTCCGCCGATACGACCGGCCAAAAGCCGCTATGCCTTCGGCATACGCGGCTTTTGCTCATTTTCGCTGCACCAAATCCCCACCAGACATCAATTCTGCTGCCCATTACACTTGCCCCCCCCCGTCACCAACGGTTCCTTCAAACATGCCTCAACATTCAAACTGCTCAGAGAATCGATAAATTTAACCGTGTTGATCGCAGCCTTTTCACAGTCCACCGATTCTGCATATTTTTGAATATACGCCAACTGCCCGATGATGCCCCCCAGTTCAAAAAAGAACTTTATCTCATTACAGGCACATGTACTCTCGCTGTGACAGATCAGTTCGCAGTTTCGCATAAAAAACTGATAGGTTTCCTGCAGACATTCCATGATATAACCGGCCTGAATCAAATAAAAAATGACCGGATCCTCTCGATGAAATTCGTAAAACATCGTCCAGAATTTTAGGCGATCCGGGGTTGCAAGCCCCCTGTAATCCTGCTCCAGTCGATCCAAATGCATGCGAAGGCGCTCGAACAGAATATCTTCCTTCTTCTCATAATGTCGATAAAAAGACATGTGCGAGACGCCCGCTTTCTGGATGATTTCAATCTTCGTAATTTTCTGGAAAGGCTTAACCTCTAGCAATTTAATAAGCGCTTGGTACAAACAGTTCAACGTGTCATTGTGATAGCTATTATTAGAACTCGACGCCATGAAATGTAATCTCATCTGGCAGGCGGAATGCGTCAAATGCATCCAGATTGTAGAA
>JAZRWV010000101.1:0-4555 GCA_045599925.1 Myxococcota bacterium | reverse complement strand
ATTAAACTTTCCACCAACTGATAGTTTAGCAGAGACAAGAAAAATTTAAATGCTGTAGCCCTGAGGCGAGCCAATCCATTCATTGACAAAATCCAATAGAAGGCGTAGAAGCACTGCGCCTTTTTTACGGGCGTTTTACGGACCTTATGGGGAATTGGTACGTGAGAGATTTTATATGGCATATACCGAATTTCAGACGCTCCCCCGAACTGTTTTTTGGCGTTGAGACGGAATGCAGAAATAGATGTCTGATGGCCCAGGCTTACAGCCCGAGGTCATTTTTTTATTCATGTTTGGCAATGGCTAACTCGCCATTGCATCCGTCGTACTGCTAAGGAGAAGGAAATGCAGGACAACACTAACGATACCGCATCGCGCGTGAACGCGATTATCGAGCGCATCGGCCGCAAACCGAATCTGCTCGTGCCCGTGCTCCAGGCTGCTCAGGCTGAATTCAAATATCTGCCTGAAGATGTCATGGCTCTCATCGCCGAAGGCCTCGGCGTTTCACCGGCTAAAGTTTATGGCGTCGCCACATTCTATGCCAATTTTGCACTTGAACCCAAAGGCAAACACCTCATTCGCTGCTGCGATGGTACGGCCTGTCATGTCAAAGGTTCGATGGCCATTATGGATGCTCTCAAGAGCAAACTCGGCCTCGAAGCCGGCCAGACAACGACCAAAGACGGCATGTTTTCATTTGAAGTCGTTTCCTGCCTTGGTGCCTGCGGTCTTGCCCCTGTCATGGTGCTTGACGAATGTGTCCACGGCCAGTCCACTGCCAAGAAAGCCACAGACGTCATTGACGCCTGCATCGCCGAGGAGAATAAATAATGACAAAAGCCGAAACGCTTGAACAGATCGTTGCTTCCTATCGCGCTCGCAGTGCCAAGATCGACCGCCGCGTCGTTGTCTGCGCAGGCACGGGCTGCATCGCCAATGGCAGCCTCAAAGTTCGCGATGCCATCATCGAAAACGCCAAAAAAGCCGGACTCAATATCGTCGTCGAACTGACCGATGAAATGCCCATTACTGCCGGCGTTCAGTCCGTTTATATGTCCAAATCCGGCTGCCAGGGCTTCTGCCAGCAGGGACCGCTCGTCACCGTTGAACCCGATGGCATTCTGTATTGCAAGGTCAAACCCGAAGATGCCGAAGAAATCGTCAGCGAGACACTCGTCAACCACAAACCGGTGGAAAGACTTCTCTATCTCGATCCCGAATCGAAAAAACACTTCCTCGGACAGGGCACGATTCCTTTCTATACCCGTCAGAAACGTACCGTTCTGGCCGAATGCGGCGTCATCGATCCGCATGACATCGACGAATACATTGCGCGCGGCGGTTATGCTCAGGCCCGCAAATGCTATCTCGAGATGAGCCCGAAAGAAATCTGCGATATCATGCTCGCTTCTGGCCTTCGCGGTCGTGGCGGCGGCGGTTTCCCCACCGGTCGCAAATGGCTCGCTGCACTCGCCGAAAATGGCCCGAAAAAATACGTCATCTGCAATGCTGACGAAGGTGATCCGGGTGCATTCATGGATCGTTCCCTCATGGAAGGCGACCCGCACCGCGTCATCGAAGGCATGATGATTGCCGCTCGCGCCATCGGCGCCGATGAAGGCTATATGTATGTCCGCGCCGAATATCCTCTCGCCGTTGAACGCGTCCGTCTGGCTGTCAAAGTCGCCACAGAAAAAGGCATTCTTGGCGATCACGTCTTCGGTACCGATCATTCCTTCAAAATCACCATCATGGAAGGCGCCGGCGCCTTCGTCTGCGGCGAAGAAACTGCCCTCATGATGTCCGTTGAAGGTGATCGCGGTATGCCTCGTCCGAAACCGCCTTTCCCTGCTCAGAAAGGTCTCTATGGCAAACCGACCATCATTAATAACGTCGAAACACTCGGCACGGTTCCCCTCGTCATTCGCGACGGCGCTCAGGGTTTCCGCGCAATGGGTACCGAAACAAGCCCCGGCACAAAGACATTCGCTCTGACCGGTCACGTCCAGAACACCGGCCTTATCGAAGTTCCGTTCGGCACGACGCTTCGCCAGATCATCTTTGGCGTCGGCGAAGGCGTAATGGATGACAACAATCAGCCGACAACCGAATGCTTCAAATCCGTTCAGATCGGCGGTCCGTCCGGCGCTTGCCTGACCGAAGCCGACCTCGACCTCCCGCTCGATTTCGACAACCTCAAACGCGTTGGCGCCATGGTTGGTTCCGGCGGCCTCGTCGTCATGAACAAACAGACCTGCATGGTTCAGGTTGCCCGTTTCTTCATGCAGTTCACTCAGAACGAATCCTGCGGTAAATGCGTTCTCTGCCGTGAAGGTACAAAGCAGATGCTCAACCTCATGGACGAAATCATTGCCGGCAACGCCACGCCCGAAACCATCGATACCCTCGAAGCTCTCGCCGGCGCCATCCAGAAGGGTTCCCTCTGCGCACTCGGCAAAACCGCTCCGAACCCCGTTCTCTCAGTTCTCAAGCACTTCCGTGCTGAAATGATGGAACACGTCGTCGACAAAAAATGCAAAACGCATAAATGCAAAGCCCTCAGCCCGCTTCAGATCGACCCGGCTAAGTGCAAAGGCTGCACAATGTGCGCGAAAAAATGCCCCGTCGGCGCGATTTCCGGCGAGCTTAAACAGCCTCACCACATCGACGAAAACAAATGCATCAAATGCGGTCAGTGCAAAGCCAACTGCAAATTTGGCGCTATCGACTGATTGAAGGAGTTATAGACCATGGAAAATACTAATACGATCATCATCGATGGCCGCGCTTATCCCATTCGTGGCGAAAAGAACGTCCTTCAGCTCGCTCGCAACAACGGCATCGACATTCCTTCCCTTTGCTATCATCCCAGCCTGTCCGTTTTCGGTGCATGCCGTCTCTGCCTCGTTGAATGCGAAGGCCTCGGCATTATCTCCAGCTGCACGCTCGCTCCCAAAGACGGCATGGTCGTGAAAACCACGACAAATACGATTCGTGAACTCCGCAAAACCGCGATTCAGCTCCTCCTCGCCGATCACGACGTCGACTGCACGAGCTGCCCGAAATCCGGTCACTGCCGCCTTCAGGAACTCGCCATTCGCTTTGGCATCCGCAGCAATCCGTTCAAAAAACTGCGCGAAAAACAGCCCGTTGACTGCTCCAGCCCGTCGCTCGTCCGCGATCCGAGCAAATGCATTCTCTGCGGCAACTGCGTTCGTGCCTGCGCGGAATTCCAGGGCATCAGCGTCCTCGGCTTCGCAAAACGCGGCTATGACAGCAAAGTTCAGCCCGCTTTCGGCAAACCGCTCGGAACCGTTGACTGCGTGAACTGCGGTCAGTGCGCGGCTGTCTGCCCCGTCGGCGCTATCTATGCACATTCCTACAACGACGAAATCTGGAAAGACATCAACGATCCCAACAAGATCGTCATCGCCCAGATCGCTCCTGCCGTCCGCGTCGCCATCGGCGAGGAATTCGGCCGCAAAGCCGGTGAAAACTGCATGGGCAAAATGGTCGCTGCCATGAAACAGATCGGCTTTGATGCCGTCTATGACACAGCGTTCGTCGCCGACCTCACCACCATCGAAGAAGCTTCCGAAATCATCGGCCGCATTCAGAACGGCGGAAAACTTCCCGTCTTCACGTCCTGCTGCCCCGCCTGGGTCAAATACGCCGAAGAATACGAACAGGATATGCTCGGCAACCTCAGCTCCTGCAAATCTCCGCAGGAAATGGGTGCCGCTGTCTTCCGCAAAATGCTTCCCTCCAAACTCGGCAAGGAAAACAAAGACATCGTTGTCGTTTCCGTCATGCCCTGCACGGCCAAGAAATTCGAAGTCAATCGCGAAGAATTCTGCCACGATGGCGTCAAGGATATCAATTATTCCATGACTACCGTCGAACTCGCCAATATGATTCGCGAAGCCGGCATCGATTTCAACAGCCTCAAAGACGTTGCCTGTGACGATCCGTTCGGTCTCGAACCGGGTTCAGGCGTTATCTTTGGCGCCACCGGTGGTGTCACCGAAGCCGTTCTCCGCTATGCCGCTGAAAAGCTCACAGGCGAGAAGCTCAAAGACGTCAAATTTGAAACTGTCCGTGGTGCCGAAGGCATCCGCGAAGCCTCCATTACGGTTGCGGGACTTACCCTCAATCTCTGCCAGGTTTTCGGCCTCAAAAACGTCAAGAAAGTCTGCGAAGACATCCGCACGGGTGCCAAACAGTATCACGTCGTCGAAGTCATGGCCTGCCCGAATGGCTGCGTCAATGGCGCCGGTCAGCCCTTCACGCTTCGTCCCGATGTCGTCGTTCCCGCCCGTACGGCTGGCATCTATGCCCACGACGCTGAACTCGATGTCCAGAAACCTCAGGACAACAAGCCTCTGGCCGACCTCTACAGCATGATCCTCGGTGGCAAACCCAATAGCCACGAAGCCCATGAACTGCTCCATACGACGTATCATCCGCGTCCGAAATTTACGAAATAATATATAATTATATATATTATTTGCGCCTTGCGCCGTTGTGATAGCTGCGTAGCATGCTATGCAGC
>JAZRWV010000100.1:0-9440 GCA_045599925.1 Myxococcota bacterium | reverse complement strand
GCCTATATTTCAGTTGATTTGCATTCACCCCGGCTGAGATGTAGTAACATGTTGTCGAATATTTTGGTTCAAAAATATTGACAAAATGTGAGAAATACAGAGAATTAAAGACAAGTCCGAGTGTAAAGGCTCGGAGGAATCTTGTTTTGGAGACAGTAAGTAATGGATGACAGAACTGTAAAAAAATGTGAGCGTCTTGCACGTGCAATTTCCTCTGATACTGTTGCATATCTCAAAGATGCCATTGTCAAGAGTTTGGAAGCAGATGATTTTTTTGAAGCAGAAGCGATCAAAGAGAATCTGAACGAAAACAAGAAAGCCTTTAAAGCCCGTTTGGGTGACGAAGCAGCGGCCACTAATATCCTTGAAAGAGCGACAGTAGATACAATTATTTACCAGCTCGGAGAGCAGGGTAATTATCCAATTTTTTAAGTCGATTTGTGGATATTTCCAGGACTCTAACTGATTTTAGAAGGAAATCGTCATGAAAAAACTTGTTGCTGTATTGTTTGTATTAGCAGCCGCGCTTCTCATTTATCCGATCAATGCAATGTCAAAACAGAGCTATGATTTTAGCGATGTTGAGCAGCCCTTTTTGACGCTTCCATTTGAAGTCATTAGTGTGGATGTTTCCGGCCAGGCGCCTGAAGTCCATCACAATTATCACCTTGCCGAATCATATGACAAAGTCATAGACAAACTCGTTCAAATGTACGAGAAGAAAACACCGATCAGCAATTATTTTGTTATTGGTGTGACAAAACAGAGCAATACTCAGATGCATCAGGTCATTTTGGCGTATCAAAATGAGCATCATTATGTGCAGGTGACACCGGAAGGGTCAGGAACCCTGTTTTCATTGCAGGCAGTTCCTGTAAGTTACGTGACGGGAGTATTTCCGATTGCAGCTTATGGTTTCACAATGCCGGATGGTGGAATGGTTTCGGTCGATAAACGTACTGAAGAATAATGAGGGAGCGCGAAACTTTGTTTCGCGCTTTTTTTGACTTATGACGATACTCACCGCGATTTCGAAGCTTCATGCCTGGTGTGATGATGTCAAATTGCCATGGCCGGAAGATGCTTCCTGGCGTTTCGAAAAATATGTGACACTTCTTGAACATGGTCAACAGCTGACGAATTTGACAGGCTTTTCAACACCAGAAACTTTAGTAGAAGGCTTGTTTGTGGATTCTCTGCAAATTCTGAGGACGGGGTATGTTCGTGGACCACTTATCGATGTGGGGACGGGGGCTGGATTTCCGGCCATTCCAATCAAGATACTGAATCCGGACCTCGATGTGATTCTCGTTGAACCGAGAACAAAACGATATGCGTTTTTGAGAATGGTTGAACGGGAATTGTCTTTGAGTCATCTGACAATTCACAAATCCCGCATTGAGCAGGTTTGCGTTCCTGATAAATTGGGATTGGCAATTTCCAAAGCATTTGCCCCTTTACAGGATTGGCTAGAAATTGCTCGTCCATGGGCTGAAAAAGGGGCTGATGTCGCCTGTTTGGTCTCAGTGGATGACTGGAATCACGTCGATTTGAAGGGATATCATGTGCGGCATGTGCTGGAGGATAACAAACGCATATATGCTGTTGTTGCAATGTTTTAGCGTGTTTTTGGCCTGAATGACTTGTATTGAAGGAATTTCGATGCATGCGGCAGGCTGATTCACATGAATGATTGTATAGTTTAAGCTGTTTTGAGATGGACTCCATGCTTCATTTATTTTTGATTTTTTTTAGTGTATTTCTTCCTCTTGCAGTTATTTTTTATGCGCGTTTTATTGCACCACTTCATTTGGAAATCAGAAAACGGGTATTTCTTGGAAGCCTGACAGTTTTTCTGATTGCATTGATTTCATTTGCCATACCAATTTCATTGAAATTGGCCCGGGATCCGGATGCTTTTGAGCGTTATCACGTCGGAACATGGCTTCCCTGGATGTATGGCATTATGACATTTGTCTTTCTGGCTGTCATGTGCGTGATAGTTCGTGACATTGTGTGGATGATAGCCCGAATTGTGAGAGCAATTCGTGAACGCAAGAAGACAGTGGTTTCAGAAGCCGAAGGTGGAAGTACTTCTGCAGAATACGAATATGCAGCAATATCACGGCGGGAATTTTTAAAACGCACTTCGACTTATGTCACAATTGGGAGTGCTGTCGCACTGACCCCGGTGTCGATATATCATGCAAAGAAATGCCGGAAAGTGCGCGAAGTTGATATTCGAATGGAGCGTTTTCCTTCGTCATTGGATGGACTTCGAATTGTTCATCTTTCTGATATTCATGTTGGCAACACAATTGACGAAGATGATGTTGCGGCTATTGTGGAAGAAACAAATGCATTGAATCCGGATATCATTGCAATAACTGGTGATATGGTGGATGGCATGCCTGAGCATATTGGGGCATGGCTGGAGCCAATGCGCAATTTTAAAGCGAAATATGGTGTATGGTTTGTGACTGGAAATCATGATCATCTTTGGAATGCACATGGCTGGTGTGAGGTAATAAATAATCTCGGTATTCATGTATTGGATAATGCGCATGAAGTTGTCGATATATCTGGGACAAAAATTGCGATAGCAGGTGCCATTGATGTTAGAGGGGATCGATGGGATAGAAACTGGCGTTCCGATCCTGTAAAAGCTTTGTCCAGTATAGATGAAAATTTATTCAGACTCATGCTTGTTCATCAGCCGTCATCGGTAGATAAAAGTTTTGCAGCAGGGGCAGATCTGGTGTTGCTTGGACATACCCATGGTGGCCAATGTTGGCCTTTGAATTACGTCATTGATGCCATGCATAAGTATTCGCGCGGTTTATACGAGCTGGATGGTGGAAAGACGGCGTTTGTCAGTTGCGGAACGGGATATTGGGGACCTCCGATGCGATTTGGCATTCCACCAGAAATCAATGTTTTGACGTTATATCATCGATAATAAAAAAGGCATGATGCTGAAAAGCAAAATGCCTTTTTTATTTGCAAGGATTGATGGATAGTTTGCTTCGAATAATGGTAACTGCAGGAATTCTGAGCTGCAGTTTTGAATTATTCCTGATAACTGTCAGCTTTTTGTCGGAGCTGTCAGTCCAGTCAATATCTGGTTCGGGGATGATAATGTCATCTTTTTTGATACCAGCTTGTGCAGCCGGCCCATGAAGATCGATAGATTGAATGCGGAGTAATGCATTTTGGGGATCAAGTTGATAATCAATGCCTATGGAATGCGTGATTTCCTGTGCTGAGTATTTGCACAGTCCTGCAAGTTTAAGCAGATCATCAATGGGGAGTTTGCCTTTGGTTTGAATGTATTTCTTAAAAAATAGAGAAAAATCAAAAGCACTGTACAACATCAGCAGGTTTTGAAAGTCGCTGTTTGTATAGAGTGTCGTTGCCCATGTGTGCTGTTTTTCATCGTAATCATGCATCCATTTCCAGAAGCCTCGGAGTGAATATCCAGTGTGATATATCGCCCATTGTTGTTCGATAGCCTGGCTGATGAAAAATCCATGATGATATTCATCGTATTGGGATGATGATTGTTTTTGAATGCTGTAAGCCATCCAGTCGTAGAGTTGTTGTTGTGTGATGAGTCCGAGGGAGAGTAGTGTTTTGAAGGCAATAAACTGAGTCATTCCCTCACGAATCCATGATGTTTCATCATATTTTTCGGGTGCATAGCGCAGATTTTCGCCGTTGTATTGGTGGAACAGTTCATGGGCAATGAGAATGCGTCTCGTGTCTGTCTGAGAGGCAGATTTTTTTCCCATTTGAAGAATAATACCGCCTGGACGGGCGAATCCATGATGATAACCGGCATCAAATGGTGCAGAGAACAGGAATACAGCAAGGTGCTTGGGTGTTTTTAATGGTAATAGTTCAGAATAGTTGTCGAGGATTTGGGTGATTTCGCGTTGAATGATTGCCGCATTCGGAAATTCATCCGGGAAAAAAGCAAGTTGCCAGGAGATCTTATCTGAAGCAGCCGCAATGACGTGAAATTGTCCAAAAGTCCAGTAGCTTCGAGTCAGTTCAAATGTGTCATTGGCAATGAATATCTGGTTCTGCCATTGTTCTGTTGTCTGAGAAGTCAGTGCAAGACCTGGTTTATTTTGAATGATGATCTCGTTTGAAAGTTGAGTTATCGGATTGAGCGTCGAAATGAGCTGTCCTTTATATCGAACATTGACCTTTGTTTTTTGCAGGCTTTGATGTGACCTGAAGGCGTTTCTTTCGATGAAAAGAGAGATTCCGGGAATGGCAAGGAGGTGCTCTCGGTGGATTGGTGAAAGATTGGATGCAATCCAGAAGTTATTATCAGATAATTTGGATTGTGAAATCGAGTATTTAACGACGATATCGGAATTCACCCCCGTGTAACATCCGGTATTGGGGGATTCGGAATGTACCTGCGAATTTATAGAAGTCTGAATGCGCTTTCGAAGAGCATCTATTCCGTCAGGCGTTTTCATGCTGACGGATGAAATATGTTCTCCATACCGCTGTCCATAGGCGGGTTCGCAGATAATTTCCTGAGAATTGAGGTGATAGAGGTGGGCTTCGATGTCAAACGTACCTGCCTGTGGATCGACGACGATGGTGTATTCATCGTACTTTTCCTCTGTTTCCTGTGCATTTGCATTGATTGCACAAAAAATAGTGCATGCAAATATCGAACAGCAGGTTATGAATCGAGAAACATCCATGGAGCGCATTATCCTTCGAGAATGGCTCTTCCGATGACGACATTGTCGACATAGAAAGCAGCAATTTGGCCTGGAGTGACGGCTCGAACCGGTGTATCGAACTGAATGAAAACGCGATCATCTTTTGTAAGAATAGAGGCAAAGACAGCAGGACTTCTGTATCGAATCTGAACTTTGCATCTTTGAGGAACGTTTGGAATATGCCAGACAGCCTGATTTGCTGAGCATCTGACTGTTTCGAGTTCTGTCGGATCTGTTGTAATTTCGATGTCTTTTTGTCCGACGGATTTGACAAAAGAAATTTTTTGAGGGACGAGATCTCCGAGACCATGTCGTTGTCCGACGGTATATTGATGAATGCCCTGATGTGGTCTTAAAACCTTGCCTTTTATGACGAAATTTCCGCTGATGCTTGTTTGGTGAAAGAAAGAGCGAAGAGTTTCGGCAAATGTTTCACCGGGCTTTGTAATACAAACATTCTGGCTGTCTTTAGCCGTAGCAGTGGGCAGATTGAACTGGGTGGCGAGTTCACGAACGCGTGTTTTCTCGAGTTCTCCAAGGGGGAACATAATGTGAGAAACGACGTCATTTTGGAGTCCGGAGAGGAAATAGCTTTGATCTTTTTGAGGATCGATGCCGCGAGCAATACGCTTTATGCCATTGAAATCGACGATTCTTGCGTAATGCCCAGTGGCGAGGTATTCGCAACCGAGAGATTGAGCAAAATCAAAGAGTTTTCCGAACTTGATTTTTTCGTTGCAGCGAACGCATGGAGATGGGGTTCTGGCGTGTGCATATTCATCCCAGGCATATTTGAGAATGAGTGAAGAAAAGTCATCGCAGACGTCACAAACATGATGAGAAATGCCGAGGAATTTAGCAGTTTCAGCGGCTTTTTGAATGGCTTTGTCACCGGCGCAGACGGATTGACCGTCGGCATCATTCTGGACTTTTAGAGTAACTGCGATGACGTCATGTCCGGCTTGTTTGAGGAGTAGAGCAGTGAGGGAACTGTCGACGCCGCCACTTAATGCAATTGCAACTTTAGCCATGATTTGTTTTTTGGGGAAAAGAAAGGAATTGAGCGCGTACCGCAGGCAGCGCGAAATAGGAGGGCGTATTGGCCGAAGGCCGATAGCCCGAAGATGCGGGCCGTATTCGCGAAAGCGAAAAGGCCGCATTACTTAATAGCAGAAATCACGGAACGCTGAGCTTCATCGACTGCGTGACAGAAATCGCGGAAAGCCGCATAATCACTTAGTGCAACTCGTTGAGGAAGAAGCTGAATCGATTCGCTGAGTTTTAGCTCATTTCCCGAAGTATCCGTGTGGCGTGAATATTTGCCAAATGGCGTATCGATATTGACGTCGTGAAGCGTTTCGGTTTGCCAGTGATAACCATCTGGGGCATGGAATGTCAGTGTTCGGTGAGAAAGTTTTGCATCCGGAACGAAAGTGTCGAATTTCTTCTCAGACGGCGGAATGGCGGCATGCTGATTGACGAGATTGTAGGCAAAAATACGTGACAATATATTGAGATTGTTGTCTGAAATGTCCGCAAATTGTGCGATATCAAAGTTATATTTGAGGATGAACGGCTGATTTCTGTCATCGAGATTTTCGTTTGAAAGGTGGGTGAGCGAAACGCGTCCATAACTGGTTGCGAGGCTATTTTGAATGAGTTGTTCAGCCATATCGGGATCATTTTTAACCATATCGAGGAAATTCCTCATGCTGATTGCGCGAGCGCCTCTCGTTGTTTCGATCGAGTTTGCAGATGCAGTGCCGTCATTTTGAAGAACATATTCGATATCGATATTTGAGGTTGTCATTTCAGGATCTTCAGTTCTCGAAACGAAAGGGGGTTGACTGAGATCGAGAGGGATCACCTTTTGGTTCTGGACAGTAGGATCGAGATAATCAAAGGGCATGAAATCCTCTTCAGGCTGGACATAAGCAGGCCCTTTTTCCGTATCGACGACGAGTATGAGTTCGTGAGTGCTGTTGTAAAGAGCGGGCAAATCCTCGCTGTTTATGGGGGCACCGAGTGTTCGGCGAAGTGCCATATAGGATGAAAAGCCAGCGAAATCGTAAAGTGATTTAAGGACGAGGAGTCTGGAACCGGTTCCTCTTGTCACGGAACTCGTTGCGGATTCATTTTCGGTCGTTGCATCTTCACTTTCATCAATGGATGTCATGACGAAATCATAGATAAATCTTGCGCGTTCCCAAACAGATTCTGTTTCCGGGACACCGATTTTTTCGTAAAATCGTTCGATATATGGTGTGATTCTGGTTTGCCGGCTGACAGTATCGAAGAGAGCTTTTCGAATGAAATCCCAGTTGTAGAGAAATGAAAACTGGATGTTTGGAATGAGATCGATGATTGAACCGGACAGATTTTCGGAGATAAATGGCGGAATATTCTCGCGTTTTGCGATGCATCTGGTGAAATCGCCATTGGGGGAACAATTGAGCTGAATCAGGTTTTCCGGTCCGGACTGAACGATTTTAACATCCCAGTCTTTTGGGTAGTCGACGACATATTCTGAACGAACGAGAGGCACCATATCGGCGCCGAAGAAGAAAAGATCTGTGACGGTACGGGATGTGGTTGCAGACGAAGGTGGTTCGAAAGTCAAATATTCCGTTTCGACATAATCGCCAACGGCGAGGTTAGGAGCTGTGATGGAATCCTTATAATTGATGGCTTCGGGTTCGATGATTTCGAATGAGCCGTCCTTAATGGTTCGAACATTGAGAATGGATGCAGCCTGCGGAAGATAGATTTCGCCGACACTATTCTTACCTTCTTTTGTGAGGACACGGGAAATCTGGTGTGTGAGGCCAATTTTTGAACCGTCGGGATTGAGGCGAGTTGCGGCATAGTCGAGGATCATGACTGAATTACCAGGATCATCGCGATTTTGTGCGAGGTAGTCTTTGATAATTTGAATGCCATCCATTCTAAGATCTTCGAATAGGCGTGTATTTTGGTTATGGAGATCCATGTAAATCAGGTTGTCGTCAGCAGGCATGAACTCCATGGCTTTTTTCAGGATGATATCAGCCTGATCCTGGTATCCGGCAGCTCTGAGTTTGTCGATAATGCTGAGTATTTTAGAAGAGCTCAGATGAGAATAGAGCAAATAAGTATAGGAAAGTGGGGTGAGAAGCTGGATGAATATACTCACTGCATCAGCCGGATTGGTTGAGGCAAGGGTATCGAGTGCTTCGAGCTGGAGAGAGGCATTGGCAGGATATTTATCGGCAAGATATTGAATTTCGTAGAACCACTTATCACGGAGATCCGACTGAACAGAGGGATCGTTTCCTTCGAGTTTTTCGAAATATCGGATGATTTGAGGACAAGCCTGGAGGTCTTCTGAGAGGGATGAATAGGATGGATAGACGTGATTTTGATTCAGAAGTTCAAGTGCAGTCAGATTGAGACTGCAGTATTTGGGGGCTTGTGATGCTGCGAGAAGTGCGAATTCGTTGGAGATTTCAGACCATGAAAGTGCATTTGTCAGCTGGCTAAAGATGAGTGATGTGTAAGCATTGTTTGTGGGGAAATGGGATTTGTTGTTTTCCCATATTTCAAGAGCCTGTTTGGGTTGGTTCTGGTTGACGAATTCAGTGATGAGCATTTGATGAGCATTTGCAATCTGAGGGGCGTTATCACTGATATCTCGCAGAAGCGTCATGGATTTTTCATGGCGAACAGAGGCATCGAGATCGATATCTTTTCTATATCTCAGGACATAGAGATATTTTGCCGGGAAGTCGTTGGGAAAATTGGCGAGTCTGTTGCGAAGCAGTTCATCAGCGACCTGAGTTTTTCCAGCTGCGATAGCTAAAATGGAGGCATACCAAGTGCGAAAAGCGTCATCCGGGACGGATGTTGTGGAATTACCGAGCACGTAAGTTGTGTCGATTCGTTTAATATTATTAATGTCATCCGGGGTGAAGGTTGAAGCCGGTTCATCAAGTTCGACGACATCCTGAATGTCCTGTAAAGAGGCATGTTCCTTTGAATT
The DNA here is from genome assembly GCA_045599925.1 of Myxococcota bacterium. Lineage (GTDB taxonomy): Bacteria > Myxococcota_A > Bradymonadia > UBA4248 > UBA4248 > UBA4248. The sequence goes on along the minus strand of JAZRWV010000100.1, from coordinate 674 downwards.
GGCGTTTGAAAGCCATAAGGCGATGTGTCTGTTTGTGTTGGAGGAAGGAATGAGACCTAGACGAATTCGGACGTTATGAGTTCCCGGTTTGAGGGTGAATGTGGAAGCAAGGATAGATTCCTGGCCATAATCGTGTTGATCACGAGTGAGAATTGGGGTTCCGTCGATGAAAATGGTGTAGAACTGAGCCCCTTGGACTGTGATTTGTAGGTCGTGTTTCTTTTCGGTTTTAATTGTAGTTTCGGCGACATACATGCCTGGTAACATTGCAGCCATGGCTGTGACGTTTTCAGGCGTATATCTGAACTGTTCCAGCTGTTTTCCGTCGACTTCATATTGAGCAGCCAGCAGTGGATCTGAATCAAATGGCAGATCAGACTGAAATCCAGTGAAAGCATAAGGTGTAAATGGCCCCATCCAACGCCATCGAACGAGAGGAATTGCGGTTGGATGAGAGTGGCTGAAACCATTGGGGGCATTTCTCATTGCTCTGTTTTGAAGAACGATGAGTTGTGCCATATCAAAAGGTGTATTGAGTTTGAGTTTTGACAGAGTTTCCCAATTAAGAAATTCAGCATGGGAGTCGCTGAGCATACGCATTCTGACGAGTGCAACAGTGGATAAGCTGTTATCGGGGTGAGCTTTGATGAAAGCAGAATACTCATCGATTGCGG
>JAZRWV010000099.1:0-1913 GCA_045599925.1 Myxococcota bacterium | reverse complement strand
ACCAAGCGAAAAGTCGGAAAAATCGGCGGAATGGCGCTCAACAGCTCCAGCTCCATCACCGGTTCCCTCCTCGAACTCGTCGTCCTGCTCTGCCTCGGCAGACCCGTCATCGCCGGCCTGACGCTCGACTCACTCCCCGTCCTGCTCTACGTCGGATTCGTCGTCACGGGCTTCGGTTACTTCTGCTTCATGCGCGCCATTGAACGCGGCGGCGCTTCCACCGCTTCCTACGCCTTCTTCGTCAAACCCATCATCGCCATGCTCCTCGCCGCACTTATCCTCGGCGAAACCATCACATGGAACATCGTCCTCGGCATTTTGCTCATCCTCGGCGGATGCATCTTCAACGTCCATAAACCCAAAAAAAGCATTTCATAAACTTAGTTTGTGGGGGCACGGCTATTGGCTCACGCCAATACGCCATGCCGTGCGCCTATTGCCATACGGCGCACTTTTTACGTTTGCATCCATTTCAAGTTTCTAGTGCGCATTTCCTCACAAATACTTGATTTGCACAAGACGCTCATCGTCCATTTCCCGAATTCCAAGTTTCTATGAACGACAATTTCATAACGAGCGGAAAAGAGATTTCGGCATCCGCCTATCTAGCCGACCACGACTTCGACAAAACCTTTGTCGACAGGCCGATTGACCCCTTCTCGCTGCCGCCAATCGAAAAAATCGACGCACCAAACGCCTCCAGAATACTCAAGTTCTACAGCATCGCTCACAACGGTTTCATGATTGGCGGCATCCTCTGCGTCGCCATCATGGGGCTGTTCGCCTCGTCCGCAAAAGACAATTCCAAAGACCATCTCACCTTTCATCTGCTTCTCATCGCTCTGGGGCTCATCGGTCTCAGCCTGATCGCCAAATTTGTCGGCACCATGCGGTTCCGAAGCACAATCGTCGCAAGCGCCCTGCAGAACGCGTTTGATGACGTCAAATACGACAGCCATAAAGAATACCTGGGTCCTGGATTCAACACTTCAAAGAAAAAGACACCGCCTCCCGATTTCGATCTCCTGAACAGTCACTCTCTCAGGGAATGCGTCAAACTGCTCAAAATCGGCGGCGACAAGTGGAACCGGGGAATCGTGAAAAATGAGTTAAACGCCGCCTATCACGACATGGCATTCCATTATTTCGATGCAACCATGGAATACTTCCACCGCGTTAAATACTCACTGCCCACCCCTTGTTTTATCGGACAGATCTACATCTTCAAATGCCATGTCGATAAACCGCTTGACGTCTTCATTTTGCCGGAATCCAATGCCGATGAGCCTCAAAATCTGAGCTGCTATCCCGACTTTTTCAAAACAGCATTTTATACCCCCAAAACAGATCCATTCGTTACCAGCGTCGATACCATCAAGGGCATGTTCAAAGCGGAACAGTCGGAGCCGCTGGAACAGACGCTGCAGGAACCCCTGGGCAGCCCGGAGTGCATTCAGTCATCGGAATTCATGGAATGCATGCTCCAGCTCAGAACACTGCTCAAAAACAAAGCCTGGGGCGTCCGCGTCAAAAACGGCTATATCATTTTATATCTCTGCACGAGAAAAAATAAGTTTGAATTCAGCTTTGGTAAAGCGGATAAGGCCATGAAAAAACTTTGCGACGAAGTGAACGAAATGCGATCAATCGTCGGCTGCTTTGCCAGATACACCCGACAAAGCAAAGAGAAAACACCGCAGTAATTCATGGGCGCATTTGGCGCCGCTGCATAGAATCGCGAAAACATTACACAACATAAATCGGCCTGAAATGCCGGTTTCAACGCACGAAAAAAGTATGAAAAACCTCTATCTCGTATCATTAGGATGCCCCAAAACACGCGTGGACAGCGAAGTCATGCTCGGTCTTCTCAGGAGAGAAGGCTGGCAGCTGACTCCGGATCCCGAAAAAGC
>JAZRWV010000098.1:0-2297 GCA_045599925.1 Myxococcota bacterium | reverse complement strand
AGGGATCCCCAATCTGGGCAAACTAAATTGATAATCCAACTCATCCCACATCATCACAGATAGGCAGCTTATTTTTACGGATGCTGTCAACGGCGTGGTGTATCCACCTCTATCCAAGAGCCCCCGGCTGAATAGTTACATCAGCATCGAAATGATCTCATTGAAGAAATTGACGAAATCATGATTGACCATGCGGAGATAAAGTAATGGAAACCATTGGAAGTTTAATCGACAAACTGTCGATCAATGAACTCAAGATTTATCACATGAAAGAACAAATACATCGCGACGATGTCGATGATGCGTTTATTCGAGAATGCATGGATAAATTGGAGATTTTAAATACGCAAAGAAAAGACATGTCTGAAGAACTACAGGAACTCATGGACGATGTCGCAGCTGGTCGAAAAAAATTGCGTATTTATAGGCAATTAAAGATGTACAACGACAAACGCTATAAGGATTAAAGTCATTTTATTTAGCCATCCAATGAACGGTGCCAATTCGCTAGTTTTATGTGTTGAATAAAATATGAAATGCCGCGCGTATTCGCGAAGGCGAATAGCACGGCAAGCCAGTTGTATGCCGCAGGCATAGACTGGCTGCGAAAGGCGTATGGCCGCAGGCCATAGCCTCGCGTCGCTATCACAGAATCGATGCCGCACTGGCGGCGGGTGAGGTCTTGAAATTATGTATATCCTAAAACCATTTGCCCACGAAACAATTTGGGGCGGGCGCCGATTGCTTCCTTATGCACCAGATGGCAATGTAAATTGCATTGGCCATCTGTATTCGCTTTACGACAGTGACGCGGGCTCAAATGTCGTCGACAATGGCGTTTATCGCGGTATGCCATTCCATACCGTCTTTAATCGGATTAAAGACCGTTTTGGATTAACTGATTTTGAGTACTTTCCAATTGTTTTGGCAATCGTAGAAGCAAAGAGTCATTTGAGCATACAAGTTCATCCAGATGATGCCGCTGCGTCAACTCTGGAAGGCACCAAATGGGGCAAAAATGAGTCCTGGTATTTTATCGACCAGCCAACCGAAGGGTTCATCTACGATGGATGTCATTGTTCGTCTGTCGAACAAATTAAACAAATGATAGATGCAGGTAAAGGGGCCGAAATAGCAGATAAGCTCTTTGTAAAGAATGGAGATTATGTATTCGTCCCTGCAGGCACGCTTCACGCCATAACAGCTGGCTCTTTTGTGTACGAAATCGAAGAAAATTCAGAGTTTACCTATCGATTCTATGATTACGACCGAACTGATGCTGAAGGACGAAAGCGAGTACTTCACTTAGAAAAGGCGTTATCGTGCATTCATCCATGGCAAAAGTCTGTCACATCGAATTACTCAAAAGGCGACATCAGGGAACGATTCTATACAACTGGATTGCGAGATAATTTACACAATTATGTAAATACATCTGACTCACTTGAATGTATCACTGTTTTGGATGATACAGCCGATGAAATAATCGATGGAGCACGCGTGCGATTTGGAACGACGATCATTCTGGAGCCTGGCGAAACGCTGAAATCAACCATAAAACAAGCAATGATGGCCAGGATCAATATATAGGAGAATCAATACCATGAATATAGAATTGAGTGCTTCTATGATGTGTGCCAATTACGCTAATCTTGAAAAAGAGGTTCGTGAACTCGAAGAAGGCGGCATTGATATCTTTCACATCGATATCATGGACGGTCGATTTGTTGATAACTTTGGGATGGGTTATCAAGATATGAAGTATATTCGCAATGCCACCAAAAAGAGGCTTGAAGCACATCTCATGGTAAAAAATACATGGAAATATTTGGACGTCCTGCATAATTTAGGCATCGATATCGTGTACATCCACCCTGAAGCAGATTGCGATCCGGCTACGACGCTCGAAAAAATTAGAAAACTCGGAATGTCGCCTGGCATAGCTATCAATCCTGGTACCTCTATTCCTTATATAGAGGAACTCCTTAACTGGGTAGAACGTGTACTGGTGATGTGTGTCAATCCGGGACATGAAGGGCGACAGTTTGTCCCTCATGTTGGCTCAAAAGTTATGAAACTCATCGAACTGGGTAAGCAATATCATTTCGACGTTTGTTGGGATGGAGCCTGCACGATGGAGAAAATAATGGAATATGCCCCCATGGGCGTCAAAAGCTTTGTTCTCGGCACTTCCGTTCTCTTCGGAAAACAGGAATCCTATCCAATCATTCTGCAGGCAGTCAGGGACAAACTTCGTTCTGTTGGTATTAAAGGATAGCCATGTCGACAAACGCCGC
>JAZRWV010000097.1:0-2723 GCA_045599925.1 Myxococcota bacterium | reverse complement strand
TGTTAACGATATTGTACTCAAGTTCCGGAATGTCTTTTAAAACTTCGGGAATTTCTTTAATGAGTCCGTTTGCGGCATCAACCGTATTAGCGCCAGACTGTTTTGATGCGATCATCATGACGGCGGATTTGCCGTTAACACGCATGAAACGACGGGATTCTTCGACGGTATCTTCGATTTCAGCAACATCGCGAAGACGAATCGGAATCAATGCACCTTTATCATCTGCGCCCATTCCGAGCAAAACATCGCCGATTTCATTGACAGTCTTAAACTTACCCTGAGTCTGAATATTGAGGTCGCGTCCCGAAGCCTCGATGTAACCGCCGACAGACTGAGCATTTTCAGCCTTGATCATGGCATAAATGTTTGCGGCCGAAATTTTATATGCTTCGAGTTTCTGCGGGTTGAGTCGGACGTGAATTTCGCGAAGCTCGCCGCCCCCGACTTCGACCGAAGAAATACCGGCCACACGTTCAAGACGAGGCTGGATGCGTTTTTCAGCGATGTAACGAATTTCAGAAGTTGCGAGGTCCCCCGTCAGGTTGAACAGCACAATCGGCGACATCGACGGATCCATCGCGATAACATAAGTCGCCTCGACTTCATCCGGCAGCGTACCCTTGACGAGATCGAGCTTGCTGCGCGTATCAATCTCAGCCTGATCCATGTCATATCCCCAGTCGAACTCGAGCATGACGACGCTCACGTTCTGTTTGGAGGTTGACATGACGTTTTTTACACCCGTGACCGAAACAGCCGTCTCTTCGATCGGCCTCGAAATCAGGGTTTCAATATCAGCCGGGCTCGCGCCGACATATGTCGTCATGACAACGATATACGGAATATCCATATCCGGATAAAGGTCGAGCTGCAAACGGCTGAACGAGAAAATACCGAACAGACAGACGAGCAAAAACAACATCGTCATCGTGACTCGGTTCTTTACGGAATACCCAGGTAAACTCATTCTAACCTCGTATTTTTCAATCTTTTATATTGCTGAAACGTCTCCAGCAGTACAAAAAAAATGATTTAACTCAACAAGTTGCGATAAAAATCATAAAAAAAGACGCACCAACTGCAACCAACTGCATAGGATGAGCTGCGCGCCACATAAGAGGATGTTTGGTCAAAACCAGCCCGGCGCAATTACTTGGCTTTCGGAGCTGCTTCAGGAGCAGCGGCATCTGCCGGAGCTTCAGACGGGGCAGCTGCTGGTGCTGGATTGGCTTCAGGCTGCTGTAAATTCAGCTCCTTATTTTGCGTCACTTTAACCTTGTCACCATCTTTAAGTGAGTGATGACCGCGAATGATCAGCTTGTCACCGGCCTTGAGTCCGCTCAAAACCTCGACGACTTCTCCGCTGTATTCACCGATTTCGATTTCACGAGCTTCTGCTGTATTGTCGTCTCGGAGAACAAAAACACGACGAAGTGTCTGCCCCGTCACCTGCTTGATCAGAAGATCCTGTTCGAGAATGGCAGCCAGCGGCGGAATAACAATCGCATCATTGGTCGTCTCGAGGTCGAGTTCTGCTCGAGAATACATGCCGGGTTTATACTTATACTGGCCGTTCTGTTCGAGTTTGACATTGTCAAATTCGGCTTCAACAGTATTCGTACGCGTCGTCGTGTTGACATACGGCATGATTCTCGTCACTTTTGCAATAACAACCTCGCCCGGAAATGCATCGAAACGAACGCGAACATCCTGCCCGAGTTTGAGATAGGGCGTATCTTCTTCATTCACATTCATTGTGACTTTGAGTTTTTCGAGGTCATTCAGGATGCAAAGAGGCATTGCGGAAGAAGCAATATCACCGACTTCCGAACCTTTGTTGCTGATAACGCCGGAAATTGGGGCTACGACCTTTGCGTAATCGAGACCAAGTTTTGTCTGTTCCTGGGTGGCAAGAAGCTGCTGTTTCGTTGCTTTTAATGTGGTGACACCGTCATTTGCCTGATCATAGTTCTGACGGCTGACAATGTTCGACTCGTACATGCTCTTCACTCGAGCGGCTTCACGTTCTGCCGCCTTCAGCTGAGCATCCACGCTTTTAATCTGAGCATTCAGAGCTTCCAGGCCTTTTTTGGACACCTCATTGCGGATACGCGCAATCATCTCGCCCTGCTGAACGAAATCGCCGTTTTCCCAGGGATATTCGAGAATACGTTCGCTGGCGAGCGGAATGACCTTGACCTGTTTTCCAGCTGTCACATTTCCGACATAGGCACGACTTCGCGTAAAACTTGTCGTCGTAACCGTCGTGGTTTCAACGGCGACAGCCGCAACCTCATCGCTCATGGCACCGGAATTTGCATCATCTTCTTCGCCAAGTCCGAGCATGCTGCACGAAGTCAACATACCACAGGAAAGAACGAGAGCCGCTAAAATACTGAATTTGCGCATATTTGAGATACTCCTTACCAATTTGTAATCTCCCCCGGGGCGGGTATTCTACGCATAAAAAAAGGGATTGCAAGCATTATGCGACATGTAAGCATAAACCCACATGCGGCAAAGACGCTTAATAACATTACGCAAAGAGGTTTTATTCCGTGCAGTGACAAAACTTCATTTTTTTATTTATTTATTATTGATTTGCCAGGGAATTTTTTGTCAAAGCCGCTATCGGCCGCTGGCCGATACGCGCCTTTACGCGGGCTATCGGCCTAAAGGCCGATACACCCGCGTTCCCTTTTTGTCCGGGCGTATTGAGC
>JAZRWV010000096.1:0-3289 GCA_045599925.1 Myxococcota bacterium | reverse complement strand
TGCCACGTCGGTTGTAAGGGATAGGGGGTTCTTGTCGTGGCTTCAGAGAAAAGATCCGGCTCGATATGCGCTTATGCAGTCGGCATTTGGAAAGAATCTTGATCGTTACAATGGTGAGTGTATTTTTGCGTCGTTCTTGCGAATTGAAGAATCGAAAATCGTACCTGTCGTTGACATGGGGGTTCAACGATTTGCACAATGTGTTGAGGATGCTTTGTCAAATCCATGCGCGGCAGGAGGGAGGCTGATTGATTTCCTTGAACATGAAGAATGCTGGCTACTTGCCGACGAAAAAGATCGAGAGGTTGAAAGATGGGCTAAGAAAGTTGGTGTAGCAGGTGAACGGACGGCATCGCAGATGCTCTGCCGAGAGGATTTTGAGGCGCTGTCAGGCGTGTTTAAAAACTGGCAATGAGAAAGGATTGCTATGGCAAACAAATATGAAAGTTTCGCTGCTTTCATGGCAGTTGTTGTGAATGACTCCAAACATCGAATTGAATCTGGATCGTATGGCGAGGCCTGGGGATTGGTGGTGTCAATTCTCGAAAAGGTTGGGTGGGTTGGTTTTTGCGTTATCTGTGGACTTTTGGCATTGGGTGCAATAGCTTTTGGGGTCTCGTTACCTGTGTTTCTGGCGTCGCCAGTCGGCTTGATTATCGTTGCCCTGGGAGGTGGTGCGATTATGTGGAAGCTTTGGCGAAATAAGAAGTTGCCACTGGCAGTGAAGAAAGTGGGGGACTATTACAAGTCGCAATATGAATCAGCGGCAGGCGACCATTATAAAATTGATCAGCTACAAGACCGTGTGGCAAATGCATTGTGCTGTGAATTGCTAGGCCGACCTTGGTAAGGTGGAGAGAGGGGGCAGATGCTTAACCTATTTGAAATGACATCATGTAAACGAGGTTAAGATACGAGTTATGCTGAACATGATAGTTAATGGCGAGCAAGTCTCGTATGATTCTTTCGATGAAGCGCAGGATGCGGCGCGTGACTTGGGGCAGGGCATATGTTTTTGGCAGGAGACGTTATCTGAGTGTGCCGAAAATGGAGCGAACTGGAGCGAGTTTCTCAATGACCTCTGGCAGAGCGGGGCTGAAGATGAGGCCAGGAGGATTGACGATATGTTTCAGTCGCAGACACCGCGCCATTGGCTTTTGATTGCGCTGACACTCTTGTGCGATGATCCGTGGCAGGGATTCCTCACCGAATGGCGAATGAGAGGTGATGATTTCGTTCTATCTGCCGTGGGCAGTTCTGCTTTTGCTTTATGGCTGAAACGGGCGCAGCCCGCAAAGTATGACCTGTTGGTACGAGCATTTGGTGATGATGCAGTAAAATGGTCGAATGAATTTGTGTTGCGAGCGTTGAGGTCCGATGGTTCGGCTGCTGAAGTTGCCGAATGGCAGACTGCGGTAAAGGCGAAGAAATTGCCAAAGCCTGGAGATGAGATGACCATCAACCTGCCGGGTGGTGCAACGATGACGTTTTGTTGGTGTCCGGCGACGACGAGTGATGAATGGAAGGCGATTTCGGATGGAAAGGACTACTTTCTTATGGGGAGTCCGGATTCTGAAATGGGGCATTCGGATGACGAGACTCAGCATCAAGTGCGTTTGACTCATGGGTTTTGGATCGGGAAATTTGAAGTGACACAAGAGCAGTGGTCTAGTGTTATGGGAGAGAACCCAGCAAGGTTTCAAGGAGCGAGTCGCCCGGTAGAAAATGTCTCTTGGACACAATGCCAAACGTACATTGAGAAGATTAACGCAGAGGGAAACGCAAAGGTCTCATTGCCTACTGAGGCTCAGTGGGAATATGCCTGTCGGGCCGGGACAACAACCCCATTCAATTTTGGTGCCAAAATTGATTTCAGTAAGGGAAGAATGTTAAACCTTGTTACAATGCCCAGGATGATGTTTGCCACATACCTTAATTTGCTTCACCAGGGGACGGCGGCTGTTGGGTCGTATCCACCAAATGCATGGGGGATTTATGACATGCATGGTAATGTTTGGGAATGGTGTCAAGACTGTTATGCGAAGGATTATAGCGCAGCACTTAATTTAGGAGCAATGAAACTTGGATTGGGACTCACTATGTTAAATATTGTGGGACAAATGATGGGGCGTGTTTTTCGTGGTGGAAGTTGGAAAGATCTTCCGTCTAAATGTCGAGCCGCAACACGTAACAAAGGGTCCATAATTTCACCCCCAGAACACTTTGATGTTGGACTTCGACTTGTTTGTTCTCGCAAATGTGAAATAGGTATTTGATTACTGGCGATTATGAGATACGTAGCGTTAGGCCATCGAACGACGGGTGTCATTGTGCGTCATGACGCTGTTGATCGTCGAGCTGTCGCCATTAACGGGGGACAAATGCAATGCTGAACTTACTTATCAATGGTGAACGAATTTCATTCGACAATCTTGAGGCAGCACGAGCAGAATCTCGCAAGGATATTTCATTTTGGCGTGAAACGCTTGCTGCCTGTTGTCTGGACGAGGATTTTTGGAATGATTTTATAAATGAACTTTGGCAGGGAGGCGGGGCCGAGGAGGCGACTAAACTGTACGCTGTATTTAGAAAGAAGGATGGTAGACGGTGGGTGCAGATGGCGATGTTGCTTGAAAATCCACATGATCATGATTTGTGGCGAGCACTCGTGGCGGCTGATCAAGGAGATGTGAGTTCTCTAGCCGTATGGCTTGAAAAAGTTAAGAGTTGCAACGAGCTTACTTCGGCAACTGAATTGACTAGCGATCCCGCCCTGGGGCCCCTCCTTTTGCAGGCACAAAACGGAAACTGTGAAGCGTTGGTCAAGTGGCTGGGGGCTAATCCGCAAGAAATTGTTCGGAAGAAGATAAAGCTGATTGATGAAGAAATCACATGGCTCAAAGAAAGGAGTGCCCGCCCGACAGTTTGTGCACCGAGTTGTCAGTTGGGTGATGTTCGACAAGTACGATTGACCGAATCTCTCAGTATCGATATGATTTATTGCCCGCCCGGGCGGTTCTTGATGGGAAGCCCGGATGATGAAGCTGGACACGATGAGAACGAAGAACAGCGTGAAGTGGTGATCGAACGAGGATTTTGGCTTGGAAAGACCCCCGTGACCCAAAGACAGTGGGTGAGCGTCATGGGCGAAAATCCGTCGTCGAATGTAAATCTTGATTGTCCGGTCGAGCGAGTGACATGGTACGATTGCATGGACTTCATCGCAAGGGTTGACCAGAATTTGCGCTTGCCCAGGGAAGAAGAATGGGAGTATGCATGTCGTGCCGGG
>JAZRWV010000095.1:0-3463 GCA_045599925.1 Myxococcota bacterium | reverse complement strand
CCACCATTAACTCGATCTGGACGCCCAACATCATTAGGATCTCGCTTCGCTATACCACGACTGCGAGTATCACTGTCTCGATTTTCTTCTTCAGCTCTTTTTGCATCCGCAGCGGCCTTTTCTTCGGCTTTTTTCGCGTCTTCAGCGGCTTTTTTTTCTTCAGCAGCTTTCTTTTTGGCTTCTTCTTTCTCTAATTTCTTAGCCTCTGCCGCAGCTTTTTCCTCTTCTGTTGGTTCAGCAACTGGCTCAGGAATTGGCGTACCACAATCGAATTTTGGCTTTTTCATCGTTCCGCTCAGACTCAGATGAATGGAACCGTCATCATGTTTTTCACAAAGCTGATAAATAAGCTTCATATTGTTACTGGTAATCCAGTCTTCCGATGGCGCAATATCAGCCTCAATGCTAAAGCGTGGAGTCGGATTTTTCTCACTCTTGAGCATCACATCGCCGACGACGTCGAGCTTGATATCCGGCCCATCAGACTGAAGCTTGTGAATGACAAGCTTATTATCCTTTATCTCAAGATTCGCATCAATATTCCCAAAAACCGTAAAAGGAAGATCGAAATAGGGAAGACTTGGGCTGTTGAGTTTAACTCGTTTTGGGCAGAGAGCCGTATTTAATGCCGACATTTCGAGCTGCAATTCAGCGAGTTTTGACTGTTCCATCACGGCGCGAAGATCAAATCCGAGTTCTCCGTAAATCTGCATCTTTGTCAGGTTTGACAACAAAGCAAACTCGTTCATCGAAATCTCTTTGGCCTGAGCAGAAACAGCCATCATTTTATCGGCGGATTTGAGTTCACCATTGATGGTTCCGTCCTGAATTTTCAGTTCAAACTTCCCTGCGGGTTTCTTTTTCAACACTTTAAATATGCTTGGATTAACAAAGATTTCATCGATGACAAATGGCTGTTCTTCGACATATGGAGCACACCAGAAACCGTTATATTCACCGCCTTCGGCCGCAAAATTTTCTGCAGATGTATCCACATTGCGAGGGCGCATGCTGAAGTTTTTAAGTGTCACATTGAGCAATGGACTGACACTCAGGTCTCCAATTTCAACGCTCTGTTCCTGTTTAAGCTGTTTTTCAATGGTCTTTTCAGCCAGATGACGGATAGATTCCGTTGGCAATGTCATGAAAATAGCCAGAACAAACACGATGATAAAGAGGATCACAATCCCCACGATGATAAGGAGTTTACGTCGCATTTTGCTCCTTCAGTCGATAGGACATGAGTGTGATGGATACAGTCATTTTGGTATCAGAACCACTGTTATTGCTGGTTCGATTCATATTGATATGTCTCATATAAATCGGAGAATCGATTTTAGCGAGTTGAACCAGATATTCGAGGAACTTGTTATAATCAACATTTTTAAGCTGCACCTCAATTTCCTGTTCTTCTGTACCAGAATCATCCGATGTTTTTTTAGCATCTTTTGGGGTAACGGTTACGTCAAACCCGAGATTGGATGCCATACTTGATAGTTTGGCAACGACTTTGGGGTCGGCAGAAAGGAGTTTCTGGCGCATAGCCTCTTTTTTGGCTTTATTCTGCTGATACAAAGCCTGATTATCGACGATATAATTGAGTGCCTTGCGATAGCTTTCAGTTTCGGCGAGCTGAGCATCAATGGCTTTAAGTTTCATATTGAAAATCGTAAAGATAATGCCTACCAAAATGACGGCAACCATACCGACGAGCATATAGCGTTCCCTTGGCTGAAGGGCACCCCATTTTTCAGCTATCGTTGCTTTAACTTTTACGAGTGCTTCAGGACTATTCACTGTCGCCTCCCATCTTGCATTGATTGGCATCTACGCGAAGCGTAAAGCTTGTTCTGCCATTGGATTTTGTCGTTTTGGGTTCCTGAATTTCATCCGGAAAACACTCATAGGTTTCGAGAAGCTGCATAAACCTTGGAAGTCCATCATCCCCAGAAACCTCGCCTCGAATCGTGACGATTTTTCTCTGAGTATCGATATCGAGTGAGTTCAAATCCATCTCGACATCGGCAAGATTGTCATTCACATTACTGGAAATCCAGGCAAAATGCGTAAAAGCTGTTCGAACTGGTATAAAATCGTATCCACTGCTCAATTCTATTTCTTTTTCTATCTGATTATAGTTGAGCATCTTTTTGCCGAATACATTGGTACTCGTTTCTTCCAAGGCGGCTTTGAGCGTGTCGTGTTCCTTTTGAATGGCTTTGGCTTTCGTCACAGTCATGAATATCAGGCTGACGATGACGAGCACAACACACGATGCAATGATCCACTTATTATCCTGAAGATATGCAAGACTCCCCTTATGAGCCAGAGCGCCCTTGCGAAGATTAAGCGGGCACAAATTATCGATATTGGCAGCAGCTGCAACCGCAACAGAAACGGCATCGACATCCATCGAAAGAGATTGTGACAAATGACGAGGAATCGATGAGGCAATAGGCACACCGATACTACACCTCACATCAAATAGTTCAGAAAGCCATGAATCAAAACCATTCAGTAATGAGCCACCTCCGCACAAATAAAGGCAATCCGGTTCTATTCGGTTTTGAGAAACGAAATTACTCAATGTCTGTCGTACTGCAGTCAGCAGCATATCCAGACCTCGTGCACAGGCTTGCGAAATCTCAACAGGATTATCGAATTCCTGTTTGATTTTATGAGCTCTCACAAACTGCTCATACTGAATCTGTTCCGTGCCGGGAACTGCAACAAATCCGCATTCTTCCTTAAATTTTCTGGCATCATTCTGTGACACACCCAATACTTCTGCTAATGATTTATCGACATCAGAACTACCAAGTTTAAATGCTCTCGTCATTTCAACCCGGCCATCCTGAATCACGCTCAGCATCGACGTATCATAACCGATATCCAGTAAAACCCAGCAGGTACTGGGCGGAACGATGCACGTATTGAGGGCATAATTCAATGCTTCCGTTGATGGAAGAGCCACATGCGGATCGATTTGAGCCGCATTCAAACGGTTCAGAATTGCCGACAGCGGTTCGCGGGGATAATTAATCGCATGCACATCATATCCACCTTCCCTGGCTTCTTCACTTTCTGCATTTTCATTGCCGACAACAACCTCCCCGACTTCAAATGCGATTTGAGTGGTATCGTCTATTTTCCAGATATCTGCCAGCTGAAGCGGAAGTATCTTCTCAATATCCTTGGGATCATTAAATGGCATAACGCGATGAAGTGACATCGATAAAGTCGGATCAAGATTCAGACCTATCGCATCTATCTGCATCTTCTTAAACGACTGAATTTTTTCAGCAAGTTTGCGAAATCCTGCATCCAGACCATCATCATCATCCGTGACGTCCAGCTTAATACTCTCAAGGTATTGCACATCAACCGGTGAATTCAATGAATTCACTGTGCAGAGCGCATAACGAATTGAGTTTTTATTAATATCGATACCGATTGTTGTATG
>JAZRWV010000094.1:0-4741 GCA_045599925.1 Myxococcota bacterium | reverse complement strand
CTCATGGACACACTTCAGGCTCACGCCAGTGAATGCGTCGGCATGGCGGCCAACATGATTGGCCGAAATAAAGCCATTATCGTCTTCGACAACGAAGGCTCGCTCATGGAAATGTTCAATCCGGTCATCACAACGCAATCCGGAAGTTACGAAACCGAAGAAGGCTGTCTGAGCCTGGATGGCCAGCGAAAAACAAAGCGTTTTCAATACATCAAAGTTCGCTGGCAGGATCGGAATTTCGTCTCTCATGTCAAACGATTTTCGGGTTGGACAGCCCAAATCATTCAACATGAAATCGATCATCTCAATGGCATTATCATTTAACCGGACTGAGGATTTCCCATAATATTGAGCAATGACAAGGTTATGCTCATTTTTTAACTGAATGCCATTCGGAACCACGAGGTTCTAAAATAAAAAAGGGGCGAGTGTATTTTCGAGGCTAAAACCCTCGAAAATAGCTCGCCCGATGTTCGGCGTATCGGCAAAAGCCGATAGCCGAACCGCCCAAACCTCATTTGAATGACATCATTTTTCAGCAATAGTCCATACAGACCTGGTAAATCCACCAGCCTAAATCGACCTGATACTGCTCTATCCAATAGTTAATGATTGGTATCAAAAATGTTTTCGACTTCGCGAGACCACTCGCGCCTAGAAGGTGGCCCATACATGGCATTATATGGCCCATACTTGACATTATATCTATCAGAATCAGGCTTGTTGGCCTCAATAAGCTGCTCCATCTCTTCATCCGCCTCCGAGTCTTTTGCCTGGTCATTTTCCGGCCTGTCGGCATCTTTAGGCTTGTCGGCATTATCAGTTTTTTCAAGCTCCTGAGGCATGGGCATGCCATAAATTGGCGCAGGCGGTTCATTCGATGGAGGAATCATCGCATTTTTATCTGCATCATCAGGTTTTGCAGGATCACCAAGCAGCATTTCCGGCGGGCCATAAATCGTCGTCGGTTCCGAATCCTCATGAGCCGGGAGTTCAGCCGGCTTTATCGCCGCATTCTGCTGAACCGATTCATCGACAGCAGGCGCATTTTCCACAGGAGATGCGCCATTCGCGTCTTTTGGGGTATTTCCACACCCAACGACCAATAATGACACCAGTGTACCGCCAATCACACTCATCAGCTTTAAAAGACTTTTCATTGCCATCTCCTAAATCATCTGTCGGGATTATTTCATGCCGAAAACCACACGGGGCTGTTTGCCGTAATCTTTAAAAGTACGAACGTTTTTTAAGCCGTTTGCCTTAAAAATAGCCTCAACCGCATCGGCCTGAGTACAACCAATTTCGACGATGAGAGCACCGGTTTTCGTCAATTTCTGAACCGCCTGAGGCACAAGTCTCTTGTACACATCGAGACCGTCACGACCGGCTTCAAGAGCCAGAACGGGCTCTTTTTTCACTTCCGGGTCGAGCTGCGCCATCTCGGAAGTCGAAACATACGGCGGATTCGATACGATTAGATCCGCTTCACCACTCAATTTGCTGAGTAAATCCGATTCCACGAAGGAAACGCGTTCCGCAAACCCTGCATCCTGCGCATTTTGGCGAGCAATTTCCAGGGCCTTCGGCGAAATATCCACGGCCATCAGATCCGTTTTGGATGCATCAAGCTCTGAAGCTATCGCCAAAATAATGGCCCCACTCCCCGTCCCGATATCGACAATCCGCATTTTTTTCCGATTCTGAGACTTTTCAGAATCAGATAAATCTATTTTTTCCTCTTTATTTTCAATCACCTGCAACTGAAATTCATGAATTTTTTCAGATTCTGAAAGGTCTTTTAGCCGTTCTGCTGAATTTTCAAGCCACTCGACTGTTTTCTGTTCCAGAGCATCAGAAGCTTCGATGTTGTCGTAATAAGCCTTTCGATCATCAACGGATTCATAGGTGAAACCTGCATTTCCTGAATCAGAGCACCAGGATGGAAGTTTTTTCTGCATCCATGCATTGGCAAAATCGATGGCTTTTTCGACGAGACATTCGGTATCCGGGCGTGGAATCAGTACATCCGGCGTCACCTTGAGATTGAGCGACCAAAATCCCTTTTCACCGAGGATATATGCAATGGGTTCCCGATTCTTTGCACGCCGGATGACGAGCTTTTTGTAATCAGCGAGTTCTTCGGCATCCAGAGGTCGTTCCGCATTGAGCAGCAGCTGCATTTTGGACATCTTCAAGACGTGTCCCAACAGCAGCTGTGCATCGAGCTGTGGAGAATCCATGCCATTCGTTTCGAAATACTGTTTTGACCAATCGAGCATTTTGCGAATGGTCCATGTCACGGTTTTATCCATATTTTTGCTTATCGTTCGCCCGAAACGGTGAATTCATTTCGGAACATTCATTCCGGCGTTGCAAAGCAACGCCGCAACTGTTCATTGCACATTGCACATTGCAAATTAATTCTCGGTAGGACCGAGGCTAATGCCGACATCAATTTGTTCTTCCACGCGAGGAGAACGGCCTTTTTTCACAATGCGCACGAGTTTTCCGACAAGGGTCTGACTCGTTGCAGACTCAATTTCGACTTCAACCCAGTCACCGGGTTCGCAATCGCCTTTATTGAAGATCGTCGTCTTGAAATCCCGCGTATTTCCGACGGCTTGTTCCGCATTGCGTCTTGAAAATCCTTCCACAATGGCTTCGACATGGGAACCCACTCGGGATTCGTAGATTTCTTTAGAAATCTTCTGTTGAATATCGATGATTTCGGCAAGTCGTTTCTGTTTTGTTTCGGACGGGATGTCATCTTTCATCGTTTTAGCGGCAATGGAAAGCGAACGTTCCGAATAGGCGAACAGGAATGCAAATGCAAATCGATTGTCGATGAGAGCCTGTCTCGTTTTTTGATAATCCTCTTCGGATTCTCCACAGAATCCAACGATGATATCGGTTGAAATCGCGATTTCCGGGCATTTTTCGCGAAGTTTTTTGACGATGGTCTGATAATCTTCGTAAGTGTAACGCCTGCGCATGAGTTCGAGCTGACTGTTGCTTGCGGACTGCATCGGCAGATGGACGAATTTCGCGACATGAGGTTCACTGGCGATGACGTCGATGAGTTCATCACTGAATCCGAGTGGATGAGGCGAAGTGAAACGAACCTGTTCTATGCCATCGACATTGGCGACCATTTTGAGGAGTTTTGCAAAAGTGATGTCGCCATCGACATAGGAATTTACAGTCTGTCCGAGCAGTGTAACGACAGAAAATCCTTCATCGGCAAGGCGTTTGACTTCGGCAAGAATGTCAGCTGCGGGCACATTGCGTTCCACCCCTCGGACATGAGGAACGATGCAATACGTGCAAACGTAATTACATCCGCGCTGAATGCTCACCCATGCCGTCACGCCGTGAGGTCGTTTTGGTGTGCACCCTGTATAGACTTCGCTGCGATCGAATTCCGTATGGATTTCAGCTTTTTTGTGCTTGTTGCGAATGATGGCCGGTAAATTCCGATACTGATCCGGACCGGCGACGAAATCGACATAAGGACGTTCCTTGACGAGCTTGTCGCCAAGGTGTTTTGCCATGCATCCGACGACGCCAATCATGAGCCCCTGCTTAAGTTTTTTGAACGGAACGAGATTCGTCAGACGACCGAGAATACGGGCTTCGGCTTTTTCGCGAACCGCACATGTATTGAGGATAATGATGTCGGCTTCATCCAGTGTGTGTGCACATTCAAAACCAGCTTCGGTGAGAATGCCCATGATGAGTTCACTGTCAGCAGTGTTCATCTGGCATCCGTAAGTTTCGATGAGAACTTTCATATTTGTTTATCGTAAGAGAAATGAGGTGATGAAAGAAAAGCTTACCAGACGGGGCTTTGCCCCGTGTCCTCAGTTCGCAATATGAAATCCGCTTCGTTTCCCGAGCCTCTCGGCTCTCCAACTCGCGTATTTCATTTGCTCACTGGGCTCTGCAAAGCTAACCGTCCACTGGACGGTCAGCTTTTCGGCCCCCCACTTAAGGGTTAAGCCCTTAAAAATCCATAAAATTAAACAACAATACCAACACTAACAAATGAGCCTTATTTTCGTTAAGCGCGTGTAGGGGGCCCCACCCTTACCCGGTGAACCCCAAGTTACTACCTTTATTTCAGTCGATTATATTCTAGCCAGACAATGCTGTAACCTAAAATTGAATCACTGATTCGAAGGTTTCGACTGATCTTTAACGGGATAATCGACATCCGGATCGACAACAATGGCGTATTCGCTGTTCCAGTAGTGCTCAAAGCTCTTTGTCAGCTCGGAATTGAGCGTCTTACCATGTGCAATGATGCCGACATTACGCGACTTATAGAAATAATCTCCAGCCCAATTGCTCGTTCCCAGCCAGGTATCCGCATCGTCAACGACCATAAATTTCGAGTGAATGGTTCTGGAATAAGGCACAAATCCCATCGAATGTTCCGGAACTTCGATCATGCGAACGTCGAGGTTATCGATCGCCGCAAGGCGTTTCATATCCTTCATGTTCTTGGGTTTCGTGGACCAGTCGGATACGAGCAGACGGACGTGAACACCGCGAGCTGCCGCAGAAGTGAGGGCATCATCGAGTTCCATAAATGTCGTCTTGTCGTAATTTTTCGTCGCATAATTGAGCAGCTGAACGGAAACAGAAGTTTTAGCCTGACCAATGAGTGCAACCATTTTGGGAAGATCCCACATTTCAGCACAAGGCAATGTTTTCTGAGGGCTTGCAAAGAACTCAA
>JAZRWV010000093.1:0-2630 GCA_045599925.1 Myxococcota bacterium | reverse complement strand
ATTGTTATCCAGATGGTAGTTGTAAAAGCAGTGATGATAAGTGTTATTATGGACGTTTAGAGGATGGGAGTTGTCGTCATCCGGATTATTGTGTTAGGGAAAATGACAAATATGAAGTTAATGGTGCATGCAAATGCCTGGATGCATGTCAAGACCATTGTTATCCAGATGGTAGTTGCAAGGTTGATGATTATGTAATTTTGGTTGAACCAGTTGCACTTAGATTGTATTCTGATGATGAGCCTGCATCATTTTCTGTTCAATATAAGAAAAATGACAGTATTGAAGATACTAAAGATATTAGTGCAAAATCTCTGGATGAAAGCTGTGTGACCGTTTCTCCAAATCTGGAAACTTCAGAGTTTATAGTGACAGTTGCTTCCACCACAAATTGCAATACATTTATCGAAGTCAATGATAATTTTCTTAAGGCGACTAGTGTTAATATACCGGTCACTGTCGTTGTGGCAGATGCCAACCAAAATCACATGCACGATAAATACGAGAAAGCACCAAAACAAGGGGTGTCTTGTCTGAGACATTCGGATTGCGATAGTGAAAAAGGTGCTGGCGATGGATTTTGCGACAGTTTAATCGGATATCAATGCTCGACGAGATGCACTGATAATGCGCAATGTGTTCAGTCGGATGTGGAATATGCCGAGGGGAAGACGTTTAATTATGCTTGTCGAAGCGACGGAAGATGTGCACCAGACGCATTTGTCTTTGTATTGGAAATAAAAGAAGATAATAAAAAATTTAATTATAAAGTGTTTGGGGGGAATTACTTGCTTAGTGTCGATTGGGGCGATGGTAAGACAAATGATAAAATTGAACCATCTGATGGCGCACACACTCATGGATATTCAGAACCTGGTGAATATGTTGTAACCGCGAAGGGAAAACTTAATTTTTCCATGGTGTTTCCAATTGGTGGTGATATTACGCCGCTTGATTCTGCTAAAAAAATTAAGAAAATAATAGCATTTGGACCAGCGCAACTCGGTGAGTATGCCTTTGCCTATACAGAAGATATTGAAATTAGTGACATCGATATTCCGAATCCTGTCAACCTGAAAACGCTCGCGCATGCGTTTGAGAGTAGCAATTATAATGGTGATGTATTGAACAAATGGGATACGTCGAATGTGACCGATATGAGTTATATGTTTAATAATGCAGTAAAATTCGATCAACCGCTCGACAAATGGGATACGTCGAAAGTCACGACAATGGCTTCGATGTTTTTGCAGGCCAATCAGTTTAATCAATCGTTAAAATCCTGGGAAACTTCAAATGTGACCGATATGAGTTATATGTTTTATGGCGCAAAACTATTTGATCAATCGCTGAATGACTGGAATGTCGAGAACGTGACAACGATGAACTCTATGTTTATGAATGCTGTTTCGTTTAATCAAGCTCTCGACAAATGGAACCCCCAAAACGTCAAAGAGATGCAATATATGTTTAATAATGCGAAATTTTTTGATGGAAAACTTGGAAACTGGAATACAGAAAAACTTGAAAACACTTATGGTATGTTTCAATACACAGAGGCTTTTAATCAGCCCATAAATTTCAATACGACAAATGTAAAAGATATGAGAAAGATGTTTGATAATGCCGAAGCATTTAACAGTCCATTTGGCGGATATTGGAATACCCAAAATGTCACTGACATGAGTAACATGTTTTCGAGTACCATAAAGTTTAATCAGGATCTCGACGATTGGAATACATCCAGCGTTACGGATATGAATGCGATGTTTCGATATGCCAAAGCATTTAATGGCAATGTCGGTTCGTGGAATACAGAAAAAGTCGAAAATATGTCAAATATGTTTGCAGAGGCGATACAATTTAATCGAGACTTGAATTGGAACACAGCCAATGTCACAAATATGAATTCGATGTTTTATGGAGCGACAAATTTTAACGGAAAATTTGGCGATAATTGGAACACATCGAAGGTTACGGATATGCTTAGCATGTTTAATGGTGCGGCTGCCTTTAATCAGGATATCAGCAACTGGGATACTCAGAATGTGACAACGATGCATTATATGTTCAATGATGCCAAGTTGTTTGATCAGGATTTGAGCGGATGGAATTATAGCAAAGTCACCGCTTTTACAAATATGCTCGCCAATACAGCGATGATCGCTGTTGATGGTAGCGAGGTCACCAAACCGGCGTCGAAGGAAAATAATTTCTGCAAAATTTACAAAAAGATCATTGAAGATACAGGAAAGAAGGAAGGTCTGGTCAAATTACTCACGGATTTGGATATAGATGATGCCATTTTGACGAAATGCGAAATTGATGCGGATGTCGAATAAGAATTGAGCATTATAACCAGGCGCGCTTTGCGCGCCAGGTTTGGATTTTGCTGCGACGAGCGAGTTGCAGGTCCGTGAGTAAATGTAATGCGAGCGTTGCTACGGGCGTATAATATAGTGTTACTTACATCTCAGCCGGGGCAAAGCCCCGGCTGAGATGCTGTGGTTATTTGCAAGAATAATCGACTAAAAAGTTACTAAATTTATGCTGTATTCAATAAAAGGAACTTAAGCTAGCAAACTGTGCTGAACAAGCATTCTGGGGCTTTGCCCCAGACCCCAAGGTTT
>JAZRWV010000092.1:0-8291 GCA_045599925.1 Myxococcota bacterium | reverse complement strand
CGACAGCCCCCCGGCTCTCATCAGATTCTGCCTTAAAATTGAGTTTTATCCAGACCTTCCTTAGGTAAGAATTTATTGTATTATTTTGTATTAGTCTAAAAGCCTGTTGTAACATTTTGTTTCAAAGAATGAAGTGTACAGGTAATGCCGGCCGGAAACGATTGGCGGTGCGTATTGACGGCGTGAAAGCGGCGGAGAAGCACCGCCGCCGGGGCGTATCGCGCAAACCGCGATAGACCCGGCAAACCGGAAAAAGTGCCTGCAGAAAAAAAAAGCTCACCCGGGGACGGATGAGCTTTTGATATCACATATGTGGTGAAACTTAATTGATTTCGTATGAGCAGTTGTTTGAGCACATGAAAGCATTGTCAATGGGTTCATTGGGATCGCAGGATTCGAATTCAGTTTGAACAATGCCGTCACCGCAGAATGGCGCACGTTCCTTGCATCCGGGCATGCATCCGCCGTAGGAACCGTCGTTTTTACCGTCATCGCAGACTTCGTTCAGTTCATCGACGATACCGTCTCCACTGTATGGAGCGCGATAAGCGCATCCGAGGCCGCATCCGCCGTAGGAACCATCGTTTTTGCCATCATCACAGACTTCGCCAAGGAAGCTTGACACGACGCCGTCACCGCAGAATGGGAGATTGCATTTGCTGGTACACATGTCTTCATCAGAGGTGTTTCCGTCGTCGCATTCTTCGCCGTTGCCTTTATCGACGATACCGTCTCCGCAACCAGATATTTTGCAGTTCAGGCAATGTTTTCCGTCATCGGCGGCGTTGGCAAAAAGGCATGCACCATCCTTGCAGTCGCACATTTCGCCGGCTTCGAGGGAACCGTTGTTGCAGTTAGGATTCTGGCATGTCGTCGTGCATCCCTGGGCTTCGATATCGGCATGATATGTACATCCTTCGATGTTTGAGTCTTTGCAGAGGTGGCCGGCATCACAGACTTCGCCGGTTTCGATTTTTCCGTTACCGCATTTGGGGACGAGCCGGCAGTTGACGCAGCCGGACATCTGAGCAAACTCGTCGCTGACGTGCCCGTTGCCGAGATCGCATTGTTCATTGCCTCGGAAGAATAGTACCCAAAATCAAACCTTTGACCTGTATACCAAATAATGAATCAGCTTTTAAGGCGGCTGGGGCTCAAAAAGTTGCGTCGAATATAAATAAACGAGTGGTTTTCTCAATACTGAAGGGTGAATGCCTGCCTGGTTTGAAAAAAAAAGACGAGGAGGTGAAAATTTTGCGCTTGTTTATTACTGACAGCAGATGGTTTTGAGATTATGATAAAAGATAGGGGGTGGGAGCAAGTTCTTGCGATTTCCGAAAAAAAAGTTATAATGGATTGGATATGAGATCATTAAAAAAACGATTGATTATTCTAGGAACAGTGAGTTTGTGCGGTTTGTTTCCTGTGATTTGTTTTGCTCAAGATGTACAGGCTCTTTCTGGAGACAATGATGCCGTACCACTTCAAACAGAGTCGCAGGTTATTTCCGACTTGTGCTATTCTCTCGACGACAATGCTCAGTGGAAGGAGCTATTTTCGAGATTTAGTTCGGCTTATCAGGATAAAGACTACGAGCGTGCTCTTTCGTATATGAGAGATTTGCAGCAGATTTGCGATCGTTCTCCGATTTTGAACTATTCGATAGGCATGACATATCGTGAAATGGGGAATTATCCGGAAGCACTGACATATTATCGGCGTGCGACAGGGAATAAGGAATTCAATATTCCGATCGAGATGCAGCAAAAGTTCTGGTATGCTCAGTATGAAGTTGAGAATGCCGCGGTGATTTGTGCTCAGTCCGATCTGGATGCATGCGAAAGTGAAAAACAGGGATATATTGAGCAGCTCAATTCACTTCAGAATCAGATGACTCAAAATCAGGCCGTCTATGAGGGCAATGTCGAGGCTTTCAACAAGCGCGACAAAGTCGTCATGTGGACTGGCGCCGGTTTGGGAATTGCCGGACTTGGAATGCTTGCTGGCGGTGCTGCATTATTGGCTGTCAATCAGGATGGCGTTGATGGCATTTCTAAGAAGACCGTGGATAAAGATAAAGAATATACGGTAAAAGTGAAGTCTGGGTATCGGGGTGGCTGGGCACTTCTTGGCACAGGCATTGGAATAACCGTTGTCGGAGCCGTCATGGCCGGGATTGGCGGATACAATTATACGCATCCTGTCACGGAGGGCGTCACTGCATCATTGGGGATCTCACCCAACAGCATTGATTTGGGTCTGACATTCTAAAACTCAGAACTGCAATATACAAAAAAGGCCGTGCATTTTAATGCACGGCCTTTTTTTGCAGCTTGTTCCCTGACTGCTCAGGGAACAGGTCGTGTATTAAATAATGCTTCCTTTCTTTGTGCAGACAAAGTTGTCGACCTGGATATGGTCTTTTGATGCATCGGTTCCACTGACGTAGATGATGATGCGCATATCACTTGTATTCGGTTTGATTTCGAACGTTGCACGAGTCCAGTTTTCGGTATCGTAGGCGACGTAATCTGTTGCTTCTGCATCGCCACCATTGCTGTAGGTATGAACTTTTACGTTACCTTTGCCGCGAACCCAGTATGAGCAATCCCATGAACCATTGGGAACTTTGAAGCCCCATGATGTGAGTCTGTTATTTCCGCCGGTTGACGTGTAATTGAGTTGCAGTGCCGATTCGCCATTGAAAGTACTCGTGGTATATTCTTTGAGCGCATCAAAGCTGAGCTCAGTCAGATATCGGTTTGCTGCAACATTGAAGTTGTTATAACTGTCGATGGCGTACCACCAGTCTGGGATGATGTGTTCATCAGATTTTTCGGTGAATTTGAAGACAACCCAATCCTCGAAACTGCCATTGGGAATGATGTTAATCGGGCAGACAAGCGTGTCGTGTAACTTGTCTTTATCAGGATCTTCATCTACGTAATTGAGATAGTTGAAGTAGTCTTCTGCGATCGGACATTTCTTAGCGCTTTCGACTGAATAGGTGAAATCCGGAACAACACAGGTGTGTGTTTCACCATAACAGGCTGGCTTTTCTTTCGGACAGTCGGCTGATGTCGTGCATCTGTCCGTTTTGAGAACACAAGCGCCTCTGGAAGCCAGTGTACATTCCTTCCACTCAGGGCATTTGGCATTTTCGCAGGGATCGCCGGCAACACAGGTATTGGGAGTGGGGGAATTGTTCTGGCAAACCGGGGCATTGTCGTCTGTGCAGTCTTTGTTGGAGACGCAGCTTCCATCGACGTTTTTGCAGGTATGCGTTGTGGTATCACAGGTTTGTGTGGAGGAATTACATCCTGTTGTGGCACCATCATCCGAAACACTGCAGAAGTTTTTGCGTGGAATGCATTTTCCTTTGCCTGTATTGCTGGTCAGGCTGCAGATTTCCCATTCATTGCATTCAACACCTTCGCAAATGCCTTCATGCATGACGCATTCGAGGCCATCGATGAGAATACCGTTATTGTCTGTGCCATGGAAACCGATGAGGAACTGGAAGCTGTCGGCTTCAAGCGGCGGATTAATTTTTTTCGAAACTTCTTCTACGAATTTCCAGTCAGAAGATGATAAATCCTCATTAAATCTGGCCTCTGTTTCACTTTTAATGGAATTGCCTTCAGCATCTAAAGCACGATAGCCAAGGTTAATATGCCCAGTTCCTTTGTAATAGAATGAGCAATTGAGCTGAAGAGACGGCTCGCTGGAGGCCGTGTAGTTGACGGATGGCATCGGGATTGGGTTGCTTTCAAGGCGTGCATTGTCGCTGACCTTGTTGATGAGTTTGACGGATGTGTTGCAGACTTTGGCATCAGAAGACTTCAGAACTTCGCCATTCTGATAATGGTCATTCTCAAGCGTCCAGCCTGTTGGTGATTCACCAGTCCAATCTTCGAAAGACCAGTTTGGAATGATGTTGTCGATATTGGCATATTCGCAATCGGAAACACATTCGTGCGTGGTTTCAAGGCAGATAGGGGTTGGGGATTCGCATTCATCTGATGAATTGCAACCGCAGTATTCAACAGTGCCACTCATGGCTCCGCATCGTTGTAATTGGGGATCCCATGACAAGTCTTTACATTTGGTATTGATACAGTAGCCTCCGCGACAAATTCTCAATCCCTCATAACCAATCACACTGGATTCACAGTCTGCATCTTCATCGCAGGTGTTGTATTCGATGCCGCAGTTTTGGAACATGACACATTTGCCTTCGGTTTCATCACAAACCTGTCCATCCGAACAACCGTCTTTGCAGTTGGAGGTGACTGACGGGTAGTCGCATGTTCCGTTTGCAGTGCACTGGCCGTTAGGCTGTGCAGTACAATCTGCAGCACTCAAACAATCCACACAGGCATTTTTCGTCTGATCGCACTTTTTAGGTGCAACACATGTTTCGTCGCAAGAATCTGTGGAATATGAACATGTTCCATCATTGCACACGCCGTTGGCCTGTGCAGTACAGTCGGCGGCACTCAAACAATCCACACAGGCATTTTTGGCCTGATCGCATTTTTTAGGCGCAACACACGTTTCGTCGCAAGTACCTGTGGAATATGAGCATGTTCCGTTGTCGCAAACGCCATTTGCCTGCGCAGTACAATCTGCGGCACTCAAACAATCCACACAGATTTTGTTGATTTCGTCACATTTTTTAGGGGCAATGCATGCATTGTCACAGGCGTCTTTCTGAGAGACCGGTTCACATAGTTTGGTTTGTGTATTGCAAATTTCATTGGAGGCGCATGCAGGAACGCAAACACTGGCCAATTCGCAGATATTTGTTTGTTCATTACAGACGGTGCCTTCAGGACATCCGCCACAGGGTTCTGAATATGTGACGCTTTCATTGCATCCCATAACAGTACATGCGGCAGTGCAAACAGCCATCAGAAATACACGATTTTTAAACATGACAAAGCTCCATTTTTGGGAAAAAAGGCGCCCTTGAGGCGCCGTAAAAGTTTGTTGCTTATAGAGATAATTTGAAGATGTTTCAAGAATTAGAGTGTATACAATATGTACCTCCAAACAACTGAATGAGACCGGATAGTTCGAGTTCAAGCATGGATTCGTCAAAATCGGATGGATAATTGAGCGTGGAACGAAGAATCTCTCTGGTCATGCTCGCTCTCTGAAGGGTAGAGAAAATGGCGTTTTGAGTAGCAGAAAGCATAGCCGGTGGAACGGGATCTCGGGGCTGAGTCTGAACGTTGTTGAATATATTAAATAAGAGCGTCTGTTGTCGTGGCTGCAGAAGCGGGTCAAAATCGTGCACATCACTGAGCATTTTCGCCATGCCGGTTTTAATGCATTCAAGGCCGCCTTCGGTGAGTGCATCGAATCCCGGCATGGCAGCCGCAAATACGGGACGATGAAATTTTGATGCTGCTTTTGCTGTGTATAGTGCTCCACTATTTTGACGGCATTGAACGATGACTGTAGCCGAGCTCAATGCAGCAATAACGTCGTTTCTGAGTGGAAAATTTGGCTTAAATGTTTGTGGCTTATTTGGAAACTGACTCACAATAGCGCCATTTTCACTGGCATAATCGAAGATGTCTGTGTTGGCTTTGGGATAAACTTTATCCGTTCCCATTGCACTGACCACAATCGTCGCCTGGTTCCTCGCCATGGCCTGTCTGTGCGCAAGTGCATCAATACCGGCAGCACCTCCACTTGTGACAATAAATCCGCGACACATCACGTCATCTGCAATAACCGGTGTCAACGTTTGCCCTGAAGAACAGATCTGTCTGCTTCCGACAATGGCAACCTGTGGCTGGGACAAAAGATTGATATTGCCTTTGACGCCAATGATTGGGGCCGATGAAATGGCATAAAGATTTGTCGGATATTCCTCATCACCCGGACACAAAATACATGTCTTCTTCGCGCCATACTCAAATTCAATTGCTTTTCCTTCATCAGATGCAGTCGATATTTCGGGAAGAATGTAGTGTGCTTGAAGCTCTTTCCAGAATTGTTCTGCTTCATCCATTCCGTTTAATTTCAACAGATGGCTCAGTTTACTTGTAGACAGATCTGTGTGATGCCAAAGGTAAACAGCAAGCTTTCGGATACATTGCCTGTCCGGAAAATGTGGGGATGAAGAGGCTTTTGAGTGCGGATTTGTCATGATATTTAACTCCATCGCTAAGGGGAAAGAGACAATTCCTTCCACTATAATGATTACCTCTCAAAAAAATTGTGACACACAGCATGTCGTTTTTTTTGATGAAAATTGAGCTGAATGATCGGAAATCGTTGCAGTGACTTAAAATTGTGCAAAAATATTTTTTATAAAAAATATTTGCAATTGGGCCTTTCTGGTTGTATAAGCAGAGATCCCTACAGTGGGAAAAGGTGAATAAGCAGTACAACTTCTGCGGAATGATTCCTGAGTTTAGAGCACTTGGAAAAACTTCGATGCTGTTGAATATTTGCTGACAAGCTTGGTATTCGCAAAAGTCGAAAAGTATTTTTTGCAGAATTAATGTCTAAAAGCTCTGTCAAAAGAGGCTAACTAAAAAAAACAATGATCTATATTCTCGGCCGTCTCTTAAAAAATAACAGCATTTCGTAAAGTAAATTAGCACCTTTCACGTTGATTTCTGTTTCCTGTAATACTGGATAACCAGACAATTAGAACTGAGGAGAAATGATATGTATAATAACACGAATAATAGTAATAATCGCCAGGGCTCTTTCATTGGAATGAATCCTCCTTCTAACCCCTTTGCTGCTTTTGGTATTCAAACTGACAAACCAGAAGTTACAATTATTAAAAAGAAAAAAAGTCCGGTAAGTTTTGAAAGAAGATTTCTCTCTTTATGCGGTCATGGAGACGACTGTGTGCTCGAAGTCGCCATGATTTGGCGCGATAATGTAATGAGCATTCATGAATATCCAGCCAAAGCCGGTTTCACCATTAAAGCCGGTGAACCATCCGATTGTCAGTACCATGTTAACCTCTCTGGACCTCAGAAATCCTTTACACTCGCCGAATGCAATCAGCAGGGAAAATGGAAACTTAATCATCAGGGAATGAACGGTTTCATCCTTCATGGCGATGAAAAAACTTCCTTTAGTGATACTGTTCCCGAAACCTTTGTGAGTGGGGATGTTCGTGCAAAATATATATTCAATGAAGTGACCATTCTCGTTCATTATGTGGATAGAAAGGTGTATGCCTCAGCCCCTGGAAATCTTCTGAAAATGAGCCGTTATGGCGCATTGGCCGCTTCAATGATTCTCCATTTTGCACTATTTTCGATTATACTTTTCGCGACAGATCGCGTCGATGCATTGATGATCGATCGCATTATGACAACGGCTCGTTTTGCCGTGCTGGTTGAACCAGAGGTGGTAACACCGGATGATGATCCTGTTATCGACGAAGTTCCCATCGAAGAACCCGATGATATTGCGCAGAATGATACTGTCGATCGCGATGCACCGTCTGCAATTGCACCGACGGAATCTTTGTCCAATGGAACTCATCTGTCGAAGAGTGAAGCTGCTGCTGCAGCTGCAAGCGCCGGTCTGCTCAGTCAGGCGAATGCCATGAACTCATTGCTGGCATCTGCTCAGAATATTCAGAATCTCGACAATGTCGAATGGGATGCCTTTGATTCATCATTAATGGCGGCTAATTCTGGATATCTCCTCGCCGCAACCGGTACGTCGGGTGGCGCTTCCGCATTGGGGGCAATCGGAACCGGCGGTTTTGGTCCGCAGGGAAATGCCCAGTATAGGGCGATTCAAACGGCAGCAACAAACCAGAATGTCGATTTGGGGAAAAAGAATGAAGTTGATGTTCATGTCGATCTTAAAAAACCGGAAATAACTGGTTCTCTTGACAGAATGCAGATCCTTCGCGTCGTGAAAAATCATACGAACGAACTCCGCAATTGCTATGAAAAAGAACTGGTTAAAGTGAAGGGCCTGAACGGACGTGTTGTGTTGACATGGGTGATTTCGCCGCAGGGAAATGTCGTGAAGGTCATTATGAATGCGAATGAATCGACCATTAAAAATGCCAATGTTGAGAACTGTGTGAAGAACTCGGTTCAGTACTGGCGTTTTCCGGCACCCAAAGGCGGCGGCAGTGTGATGGTTGAATATCCGTTTGTATTCAGTGTTGGCGGGAAATAAGTGTAGTTCGCAATGCAGGTGTGATGATGATTGGGGATGCGCGCTATCCGGCTTCGCCGGATACGCCGCGCCAAAAGAAGTCGGATCGTAGCCATGTCGTTCTGTGAGCC
>JAZRWV010000091.1:0-8489 GCA_045599925.1 Myxococcota bacterium | reverse complement strand
TTTTTGTCAATGTGTGAAAAACTGTGTTATATTGCGCCATGGTTCGGAACTCCTTGCAAAAGGCGGTTGTTGCAAATTTCCTTTTAGCAAGAAATCAGTTCCGAACCAACTATAAAGCCACATTTTTGCGGGACAGCAGTGATAATGTGGCTGTCTTCGTTTAACGGAGTTTATTGTTTTCATTTTAAAGTTGTTTGGGTGACGTCATGAAAAAAATAATTTGTCTCATTTCTCCACTTCTAGTGTTGTTTTTCTT
Organism: Myxococcota bacterium; assembly: GCA_045599925.1. Classification (GTDB taxonomy): domain Bacteria; phylum Myxococcota_A; class Bradymonadia; order UBA4248; family UBA4248; genus UBA4248. The sequence goes on along the minus strand of JAZRWV010000091.1, from coordinate 8,233 downwards.
ACCTTATACTGCATTTGGACAGGATTCAGTGGCTGTACAGAATGATTCTGCGGTGCAGGAAAGCAATGCGTTAATTGAAGATGCGTCAAAGCAGCTCAAAACTGTATATACAAAAGAAGACAATTTCGGTGGCTTTAGATTTGTTGGCAATATTTCCCTGGGGGGAGGCCGATGCGATGATTATGCATTCTGTTCTGGCCATGATATGGAAATTAACGAAAAGCAATATAATGTTGCCGGTCTTATCCAGGGTGAATTTGGATATTTTTTTGGTAAAACGGCATTTTTTGGACCGACATTATCGCTATCTGTTGGTTATCCGATGTTTGTAAATGGTGCCGTAAACATCAAAATGTATGTTCCGTTTACAGATAACAATGCACTGAGCCTGAGCGCAGGTTTTGGCGGAACATTGCATATAGGTTATGTTGATACATATTATGGCGATGATGATAATGATATAAATTACATTTATGTTCCAATTCAATTGGGATTTGAACATGTTTTTGATAACCGTTTTATTCTGGGCGCATCATTACAGGCAAATATTACATTTATGCATAAGGAAGATGGCAGCAATGATCCGATTCTCGGCATGTTTGCTGCGGGGGTCAATCTGGGATATAAATTTTAAGAGTGCATGTGTTACAGTACAGCCGGGGTAAATATATACTCAGCATAAATGTAGATACAGCCTAGGGAAGGTCTGAATAAAACTCAATTTTAAGGCAGAATCTGATGTGAGTCGGGGGGCCGAGGAATTTCGCCATCCTGTTAATGGCGAAAACCGCTGAGCCCAGTGAGTAAATGAAATGCACGAGTTGGTGAGCCAGCAGGCTCGGGAAACGAAGCGGATTTCATATTGCGAACTGAGGACCGGGGCAAAGCCCCAGAAAAATAAAGCTATTAATTTTTATTCAGAGTTTCCTTAAAATTTCGTTTTATTCAGACATCCTGACGTCTTATTGATTTGTTTAATCCACCGGAAATACATAAATATAAAGGTTGCCAACGTCACCAAATGATACATCATATCAGCCGATGATATATAACTAAAACCAACACCCAACACGACCATCGAGATCGTCAGAATCACCTGTATAATCCAGTATACGCTTGTCCTGTAAAAAAGACAGATGCCAAGTGCCAGTTCCGGCAATGACTGAATAACAATATCGAGGCCATTCATAGAACCCAGTTCGGGAATCAATAAGTTAACGAACGACAGCCCAAACAATATAATTACAAGAATCAGACAGAATGCGGATTTTTGCTTCTTCACTTCATGATTCGGTCCATCCTGATGCATTCCCCAGATAATAAAGGCAACAGCTAATATGATAACTATTATTATATATAAAATACACTTATTAATAAATATATAAGATAAATCAGATGCTTTCACAAAGCCAAGGTAAAAATTGCCAATGCAGTACCAGATGTTGAGCAGACCGAGTATCAAAATGCCGATTCGACGCCCCATCCCCATTGCAATATACGCAGCCAACATAAGGACATAACTCAAAACCTTCAGCAAACCGGCATCATAAATAAAAACATACCCGCCCCGATAATCAGAATCGCAGCTATCGAAGCAACTGCCCAGATTTTCTCAAGTTTAGTCCAACCGGCAAATGTGTTTTTAATCAAATCCATAAAAAAACTTCACTCATCTATATCTTCCTACTGTTTTTCAATAGGCATATTTTAAATATCGTATTTGATTCATGGTGACAATATGCTTTTTATGGGCAATCCTATTCGCATTCGCGAATACGGCTTGCCTTTCGGCCTATTCGCATTCGCGAATACGGCCTCTTTTGAAAATCGCTGCAAACAACGATGTCTGTCCCGATAAACAATCAGATATCCGATTTTTAACGCGATATTTCACATTCCCCCAATCATAAATAACACGCAGATCTGGTTTTATGGCCGGCACTTCAGACGATATAGTTTCTGTATTCTCGGCTTTTTTCTAAAAGTATCGATTTCTGATATCAATTCCCATCCAAACTTTTCATACAGATTCTCGTGAAATGTATAGAGGAATATTTCGGAATACCCTGTGTTGTTTAGAATATTATTTCGAACAGAATCCATTAGAATTCGACCAAAGCCGCTTTTTCTGAACGGTTTATCAATATAGACATTTGCCAGCCATGGAGAGATATCCGGACGCAACTCAAAATCACACAACATGATCTGATAAATGCCAATGAGCTGTTCTCCCAGAAACAGTCCATATGTCTGCGGAAAACGATCCGGGATAAAGACATGCTGCACATAACAGGCAACTTCTTCTCGTGAATATCCTTCTTCTGTTCCCCACCATTGATACATCCATCCCGTTATCAACTTAATAGTCTAACTGTTGGGGGGATGATTCTGCATACAACGGCATTCATTTGGTTTATCTTGAATATCTAAAATAAAAGCATAAAACTTATCCGAAGGAAACAGAAGGCTTCAGTCATCTCTATGCTTAAAGCATTCGTTCCAGAAGGATAATTACCCGATAAATTATCAAAAAGTAATTCATTTCTGAGATTTACATCCAAATAATCATTTTCCTGATATGCGGCATGGCCATTCAACTTGCTTCGCAAACATAAATCGAATAAAAACAGTCAGTCATCAGAACATGATGACAACATTCCGATATTCACGAACATGACAGAATAGGCACCATGAAACAGAAACTTGTACTCTTACTTACAGTTCTAGCCATATTCGCGCTGTGCAGCTGCAAAGGCGGCAGCGACTCAAGCAAAAAAGCTGACATTTTATGCAAAATGTATACGGATGGACTCGCAGAAAATGCTACCAAACCGCCTACCGAGGAAGAAAAAATAGAGAATGAACAAATGTGCTACACTTGTCTGGCACTGGAATGCGATGAAAAATGCCTCGGATATCATCGAAGACAAACATCACTCCTTTCCGATGACTGCAAAATGTGTCTCGGATTCTGCAGTTATAGTCGTAAGCAACAGGATCTGCCGCAAAGAGTCATGGAAGAACAACAAAAGTCTGAAGCACGGGAAAAGCTCAAAGCCGCAGGCTTAAATCCGGACAACGAAGAAGAATTCCAGGAAGAGATGATTAAACGGCTTGAGAGTCTCAATCTTCCTAAACTGGATGAGAATGGCAAACCGATAAAAGCTGCTGCTCAGCCAGCGGATAATAAACAGGATGCAGAACCTGTTCAATTGAAACACCATGAATAAATAATAGAAAGTGTTTCCGGCAATACAACCAATGATAAATGAACTTATCAGAATGAAAACAAGAGACATTCAAACAATGAAACAAATTACTTCAATCATATTGTGTTTATTCGTTTTCCCACTATTTTTCTCGGCTGGTGTTTCGTCAGCATCCGCACAAGATGGTAAGACTATCCCCAAACAGAGCAAATCCATCGATAAATATATCGCCGGCAATGGCAGCGCCTATCTGGATGAAGACTTTGAAAGCGAATACAAGGAAGACTTTAACGGAAATTCGAGACTAATCACTTACCCGGATTTTCAGGCAAAACTGTACGGCTTTCTCAAATCACGATCATACTATCCAGAGGATTCCGCTCCAGATTCTGAAAATACTGATATTCAGAATAAAACACTTCTGGACCTGAAAAATCAAAAAATACACTGCGGTAAGAATGTCGCTCAGTTTGTTTCTGCCAATAACCCGGTGCTTGACGACAGAGCCACTTACATTCTCTATCTTGCCAAAGACGGCGTCCACATCGGCTCTCTCAAAATTCATTCGGAAAGAGTTTATGCTTATTCCCCAATGGATGAAAACGATTCGGTCATCTATTCATACGTCAATAGTGGCGATGCCGGTGCCACTTCTTCCGAAAGCTGGGTTTATCTCAATGAAAAGTGTGAACCAGATGTTTCACTGTCACTTTACTGCGACAGTCAATACTTCTATGACAACCATATCCAGGTCCCTGAGTTCGTTCAGTTTGCCGAATATACCCTCATAACACCAAAAGGTGATACAGAATATATTGGTTTGTGCCTGACTCCGACAGCCGGCGCAGATGATGAAGATATCGATAATGTACAGGCTGCTGTGAACAGCATTCAGGCTTTCTTCAGCGCAATCAGACCACTGCGAACCAGTCCTTATGTCGGCAAATTGTTTGCCAATTTCAAATCACAGGAAGAACTCAAAAAGATGCTTCCAAAGAAGATGCAGTCCGGGTTCGTCATTACTCACCCACAGACGCCAAATCCATGCGAAAAATGGGAAAACAATAAGCTGTTTCAGAATGAACAGACCTTCAACTATGAACTTTATATTAATGATTCTTACGACGGCGATGATGAGGAATCGCGCGATATTACGGTAGAAGCCACATGCACAACAAAGATCCTGCCACGAAAGGATCGATGTATTTCCAAAATTTCCTGTGCGGTTCCGCAAGGTATTGAATTTACCGATTTTTCAAGTCTGATGCTTTCGGGTTATTGGTCTGCAACAGATAAAGGCTACTATTTTGACATTATGGAACCCAAAGCACCTTATAAGGACGATGATCCGTTCATTCCAGCCAAAGTCCGAAAACCGATTTCCAAATCTTATGAATCCGAAGATTCAGGCGGAACATATAGCACTGAAATTTCGCGCGAGGGCAAAACGACATGTCGTGAGGATACCGCTGATATCGACGATTATTCTGAAACCGCGCTCTGTTTTGATGAGATCAAGGGTATCGTGAGCACCTCCAAAAAGTATGCTGCCGGTATCGGCGAACACGATTGGCAAGCTAATCAGAACCGTGATTGAATCGATCAAGGTTACTGACAAATAATATATTATAATTGGCGAGGCGCATCCCACGTTGGGATACGCCTCGCCGACGCGCCTATTTCATACGGCGCGCCTAACGCCGCTATCCCGTTGGGATACGCGGCGTTATTTTTTCATTCAATCCATGCTTTTATTCCGCCAAACCAGCCTCGATTTTTTGTGAAGACTTGTAGGGTGTCTCCAACATTTTGCTCAAACTTCCCAGATTGATAGCCCGAATAGGTTTGGCCTTTCATTGTAAATATGAACTCAATTCCGTCTGGAAATACGGCCATAACTTTGCCCTGAACGACATCTTTTGATTTTTTCTGTGTTGTTAGAGCCTTTTTAGCTTTCATTTCCTCATCAAGGCGAGGGGATAAAATGGCAGCATCTTTGGCTTCTTGATAAGCTTCTGACGAATTATTGGAAGAATCTTCTATTCGGCTGTATAGCCATATAAATAATATACCAAAAGCAATGCCCACAGAGAGCCACGTTATGAAAAATTCTAAATCTCTCAATTTATCAAATAATGATATAATAAGGCCAAAGAAGCAGAGAACCGCGCCAGACAGAAAACCCATGCTTAAAATGTAGAAAATGTATTTGAAGAATTTTCCAAAGACTCTTACCAGGCCTTTGCGTCTCATCTTTCTTCGTCTTGCCCGGCTTCCGGATTTGTATAAGCCCTTGAATGCATCATTGATGAGCTGATTTAATTCATCGGTATCTTTGGGCCTGTTCTGCGCTTGCACAGCGAGGAGCTTTTTAAGCAAGGCGAGTGTTTTGGGATGAATATCAGGAACTTTGGACTTGAGCGGTTCCTCATAATGCAGTTCAAAGCCGTCAGACTGAAGCTCGGATGGCATACAGCCTGTGAATAGATGAAGAGCAGTGGCACCCATCGAATAATAATCGGATTGTAACGTACAGTCGCCAACGAGTTGTTCTGGTGCCATATAACCGACAGTTCCCGCAACGGTTGAACCGCCGGACCTTTTTTGTGGATTTGCGACTGCACCAAAATCGATTAGGTTCACTTTGATTTGATCATCCACTTGCTGAATCAATATATTCGACGGTTTGATGTCGCGATGAATGATAGGAGGCGCATAAAATGTTTGAAGATCATGGACGATTCGCGTGAGATCCCTGATGATCAAAAGAATTTCAAGTTCATCGAAATGCGTGCCATTTTCGAGCAGGTCCAGAAGCGAATCACCTTCGATATATTCCTGTACCAGCCAGCATTCCGTAAATTCACGTTCCTGCGAAATATAATCGTAATATTTCGGAACGCCTTTGACGTTAATCTGCTGTAATGCTTTTGCTTCGCGTTCGAATAACTCGTAATTTTTGAGATTATCGCTGAATTTGAGCGCTTTGATGGCGACGATTTCACCTGTCTTTTTGTTTCTGGCTTTATAGGTTTTGCCATTGGAGCCTTCGCCAAGCAACTCGATGTACTGATACCCGCGTTGAACGAGAATGGGCGGTGTTTCAAGGCTGTTGTGACTGTCTTTTTGTGGGCAGGAATTATTAGAATTATCATAACCCTGATAAGTATCATTCGACGCTATATTTTGATTTTGATATTCCATAGTGATCACCTAATTATCTGAAATCTCAAGGCTATCGATGTTTGGAACAGGAAATGGCGTGCTCAGAACATGTTCACCTTTCTCGTCGTTTTGAATGAGATATAGAATAGGAATCAGACTGCCTTCATGAAGTGCATCCGGCAATGTGTGTGTTTTGAATGTTCGAACGATGGGATCAGGGGAGCTGTCATCGGGTGGATTAAAGCTATAGGTAATTTTCCATGTCGGATAGAATACATAGTGAGCATCAGGTTTATTTATGATATTATAATCTGGGTAAATATTGATATATTCAATGCGGATGACTGTTGCCATGGATTTTCTAGCCCGGGTAAAAAAAAGTTTCCAATAACGAGTTCGATTAGTAATATAATTTTCAACAAAACCACTTATAAATCCAATGAATAATGTGATTAAACATGCAAAGGCACATCCAATGATATCATTAAAACTTAAATTTCCGTAAACTAACCTGGTTAATATAAATAAAATAAAAAGCACAGACATGAAAATGACAAAAAAGCCCCATAGTGGCATTTTTCCGGCGACTTCACTTTGTTTGGTTGTTTTATTGGATATCCCCTTCTTTAATAGTGACATTTTCAAATTAAACGGAAGCTTTCTCGGTGTTTTATCGGCGAGTGACTGCCAAAGTTCAATATTTCCAGCCTGTTGATAGGATTTAACACGGCTGAACGATAACGCGCGAGCAGGCTTGATGGCTGTTTTGGTACAGGGAATGTTTTCAAATTTTTGTTCTTTTAATGCAGTGAAAAATGTTCTCAGAGCTTCGAAGTCTGTGAGTCGATCTTCGACTTTGGGCGCAAGCATCTGGCGCAAAAATGATGTGATCTGGTGGGGCAAATGTTCCAGGTGCGGGTCGATGATGACTTGAAAATCCTGAATTTCGAGGTTTTCCGGTGCAACGCCGCTCAGCAGATAGACGGTGACAATGGCGAGTGAATAGATGTCGCTGGCAGGGCAGGCGTGGCCCATGAGCTGCTCGGGGGCCATGTAGCCGTATGTGCCTACGACGGTGGATCCGCCACTTTTCACTTGTGGATTTGCGACAGCACCGAAGTCAATGAGGTGAACTTCGGGGAATGAGTTCCCATTGGCATAATTCAACAAAATATTCGACGGTTTGATGTCGCGATGGATAACGGGCGGATCACTTTTATGCAGTTTTTCGATGATTTCGAGGAGCTGCAAAAGCAGATCCCCAATTTGTCCGATTTGAAAGCGGTGGCCTTGCGCAATGAATTCCTGAAGTGGACTGCCTTCGATATATTCCTGAACGATAAATGCGCGCGGTTCAGCAATGTCCAAAAATTCCCGAACTTCGATCAGTTTCGCGATGCCGGGAATGTCGAGTCTTCGGAGGGTATCGGCTTCGCGATGAAACAGGTCGTATTGCTTCCAGTCCTTTACAGACGAGATATTCAGCTGTTTGATGGCGACTTTGTGATCACCTTTTTGGGCGAGAAAAACGGAGCCTTGATTGCCTTTTCCAAGCCGTCGAATGAATTGATATTCATTTTGAAGTTGCGGCTGATTGATTTCGATATCGCGGTCATTGTCTGACTTAATCGTTGTATTTCGGTCAGAAAAGTCACGATTTGTGGGTGATTCTTCCTGATATGAGTTTTTTATGGTCGAAAGTATGAGCTGTCTGTCTACCATGGTTGAGTGCCTATATGAAATCGCATATTTACAGAGCAGAATTTGTTACTCTGCACAAATTATTCGAGTTAATAAAATGAACTAAATGAGGATTAATTTCAAACGCAATTTGATGTTGTACAAAAATAGTTGACACT
>JAZRWV010000090.1:0-12733 GCA_045599925.1 Myxococcota bacterium | reverse complement strand
TCATACGAATCAATTCCCTCAGTACAGTTTGCGCCACAACCGTCAAGTGCCGTTCGCGTATCACATCGAGCCTCATTGACGATGATATGCATCGATCTGACATAGGACGGAATGTCTTCATCTTCCCCATAGGCAAAGGCGGTATCCGGGGCTAAAACTGATACAGCAGAGGCTAGAATGCAGCAAGCACTGAGAAGAGAAAAAAATCTATTTTTCATCACATACCTCCAAAACCTGTCACACGAACTGACTAAATAGAAATACTAAAGCTGCAATAAAGAACATATTATTAAAAAAATTAACGATTTCTGCTTCTGTTATCGCTATGACTGTTTCTTCGTCTGTCACTATCACGTCTTCGGTCACCGTCTCTGTGATCGCCGCGACGGTCATCACGTCTTCGATCACCATTTCTGTGATCGCCACGTCTTTCACAGCGTTCTCGCCCAAATCGTTGTTCGCCATCCCGTCTCTCGCCACGTCTTTCACCACGACGCTCGTCACGTCTTCGGTCACCTCGACGGTCATCGCGTCTTCGGTCGTCATCCTCTTGAGCCGGAGCACTTCCCATCGGACAGGCAGCTCCGAGTTCTCGAAGGGCACATGCCCAGTGAAGAGGACTGCGAAGTGCTGCAACAAAAGATGCCTGATCTTGAATTTCTGCAGCAAAAAGTGTCGCGCAATGACCAATATCTTCGAGATCATCGAAAACACCTGAACCCGCACAAGCTGGAATACCAAGCACCTGCTGAGCTTCAATGCTCAGTTCATTGTCAATGCGTCGTCGATAAACAGCAACGGTGTCAATAGCATCAAACCCGCGACCTCGTGAATCATGAGCACTATAAACGCGATCTTTCAGACCTTCTCCACGATTGAAAATGTCACGAGCAATGACAACGCCTCCTCGTTCGTGGAAATATTCGAGAACATCTTCGATTTCTGGGGTTTCGCCAAGACAACGCCAGCCTTCTGATAAGTATTCGTCATCAATAGTGGCAGGAAAAGCTACAACTTTTCCCCCCACCGTATTGAGCTCAATCCCGTGAGCAACGAAAAAATCTTCCCGAACACCAGCCTCCGCATATTCTCGCGCATGATTTGAGGAGGCTCTATCAGTCACAGCAATGCCATCAAGACGAGCACATTTGGCTGCTTCAATAAGTGTGTCAATACTGAATGGCGCATTGGCGCTGGCATTGGTGTATGTGAAAAGGTCAATAATCATAAAACTCCTTTATTTTCAATAATAATGCCCAAAAGGCCTACAAAAAATTAAATTCTATATCACATTTTTGAACTTTTTACACACTCTTATCTGGGATGGGATTTATTGAATTGTTCACCTTGTCGCATTTTGCATCTTTGTGTAAACGTGTCCTCCGTTTTTGTCCTCAGACCTCTTCGGAAAGTGTCTGACATTGGGTTTTCCTATACATCTTGTAAGGTTTGGACAAAAACAATTGATGCGTTCCTCAATAATCATTAATAATAGGGCTGTTTCCTATGAAATTCAGAAGAATTTTTACCGCAAACCTTTCAAATCCCCTGGATGGCATTGAATTCGAAAATCGTACTAGTCAGCTCAGAAATCTGGACGGAACTTCTGGCTCTTCGTCCATTACGATTCGTGTTCCGTCTGACTGGTCACAAATGGCATCGGACATTCTGGCTCAGAAATACGTGCGTAAAGCCGATATTCCTGCCGCTACAGTCCGGGTATCAGAACCTGGTATCGCCCCCTGGCTTCAGCGCAGTATTCCCGATGAAACGGTCCTCGCTTCTATGGATGAACATGCTCGCTTCGGAACTGAAACCGATGCTCGTCAGATTTTTCATCGAATAGCCGGATGCTGGACATATTGGGGCGTAAAATCCGGAACTTTTGATGATGAACAGGCTCACATTTTCTACGATGAAATGGTGTACCTGCTTGCACATCAGATGGCCGCTCCAAATTCTCCACAATGGTTCAATACCGGTTTGAACTGGGCTTATGGCATTAGCCGGCCTCAACGCGGACACTATCGTGTCAATCCCGATACTCGCGTTTGCGAGGAAGTTGAGGATCCTTACGCCTATCCCCAGGCTCATGCCTGTTTCATTCAAACGGTTGAAGACGACTTGTGCGGAAAAGACGGCATTATGGAACTTTGGCAAAAAGAAGCCCGGCTTTTCAAATTTGGGTCGGGAACCGGTTCAAACTTTTCGAGAATTCGTGGCGTCGATGAACCCCTTTCTTGCGGTGGAAAATCCTCAGGATTGTTGAGTTTCCTTGCCATCGGTGATGCTGCAGCAGGTGCAATCAAATCGGGTGGAACAACTCGCCGCGCCGCTAAAATGGTGTGTCTCGATGCCGATCATCCCGATATTGAATCGTTTGTTCGATGGAAACGTACCGAGGAAGAAAAAGTGGCCGCCCTCGTCGCTGGCTCTCAGATTACCCATAAATTCGTCGAACAAATGAATCGCGATGTCGAAGCAGCTCGACACGAACTCGGCGAAAATGCAGCTGATCCTCATCAGAATAGCGCCCTTCGACATACACTTCGCGACGCCGTGACTGCCGGTGTGCCGGAAGCACTTCTCTATCGCACTCTGCTCGCACTCAAAAATCATACCCCTCAACCCGAAATCAAAACGTTCAGCGCTTCCTGGGAAGGTAACGCCTATCAAAGTGTGGGCGGCCAGAACGCAAACAATTCCGTTCGACTGAACGCCAAATTCATGGACGCCCTCGAACACGACGGAATCTGGTCCTTGACAAGACGTACAGATGGCGCAATTTCAAGAACCATTCGGGCAAAAGACCTCTGGAACGAAATCGCTTATAATGCCTGGGCTTGCGCAGATCCCGGGCTCCAGTTTGATACCACTATCAATGACTGGCATACCTGCCCAAAATCAGGTCCCATCCGCGCCAGCAACCCTTGCTCCGAATTTATGTTCCTCGATGATTCGGCTTGTAACCTCGCTTCCATTAACCTCGTCAAGTTCATGCGCGAGGATGGCTCGTTCGATACCGAAAAATTCGAAGCCGCTGTCATTCTTTATACAGTTGCCCTCGATATTACCGTTACAATGGCTCAGTATCCGAGTCAGAAAATTGCTCAGCAAAGCTTTGATTTCAGACCTCTCGGACTCGGATTCGCAAACCTCGGTTCCCTCGTCATGCGTTTCGGGTTCCCTTACGATTCGCATCAGGCAAGAGCCCTCGCTGCCGCCATTTCAAGCATCACCACGGCTGTCAGCTATCGAACCAGTGCTCTACTCGCACATAAACTCGGCACTTTCGACGCTTACGGAATCAATGCCGAGGATATGAAGCGCGTCATTCGCAATCATCGCCGCGCTGCTTATCTCGTGCCCCGTGATGCTTACGAAAATCTGAGCGTCCCCCCTTCGCTGCCTCCTGAAAATGCTTTCAATCGCGAAATCCTCGAATTCGGCCGCAAAATCTGGGACGACGTCCTCAAATATGGCGATGAATACGGATTCAGAAATGCTCAGGTCACATGCATCGCCCCAACCGGCACAATCGGACTCCTCATGGATTGCGATACAACCGGCGTCGAACCCGATTTCGCACTCGTCAAATTCAAAAAACTCGTCGGCGGCGGCTATTTCAGAATCATCAATACTGCTATTCCTCAGGCCATGCACAGACTTGGCTATTCCGATGAACAGACTCTCGATGTTCAGCATTATATCCTCGGACATGCAACACTCGACGGTGCTCCAGGCATTCATCATAATGCACTTCGCATGCTCGGGTTTGATACGGCTGCTCTCGAAGCTATCGACAATGCCATTAAATCGGCTTTTGACATCCATTTTGCCGTCACACCACATGTCGTCGGACTCGATTTATGTCGCACAAGACTTAAAGTTCCTGAAGATAAACTCAATGATCCGAACTTCGACCTTCTGACCTTCCTCGGATTTACGCAAAATCAGATTTCTCAGGCAAATCTGTATGCATTCGGAACGATGACAATCGAAGGCGCTCCGCATATTCGCCCGGAACATCTGGCTGTCTTTGACTGCGCAAACCGATGTGGCGAACTCGGAACGAGATTCATTCCGGCAATGGCACATGTCACGATGATGGCAGCCATTCAGCCACTCATTTCCGGAGCAATTTCCAAAACAATCAATTTCCCGGGCGACGCCTCCGTTGCCGACATCGAACACGTTCATCACCAGTCTTGGAAACTTGGCCTCAAAGCTATCGCAATTTATCGCGATGGTTCCAAGCTTTCCCAGCCTCTGAATTCGACAAAAATCTTTGATTTTGAGTCGCTTAAGGACGACGAACCTGAAACAAAAGCCCCCGAAACTGCTCCAAAACAGGAACCAACGGGGGCGCCTCACGCCAATCGCCGCAAACTGCCCTCCAGACGAAGTGGCTATACACAGAAAGCATCGATCAATCAGAACAATATTTACCTCCGCACAGGTGAATATGCCGACGGTTCGCTTGGCGAAATCTTTATCGATATGCATAAGGAAGGAGCTGCTTTCCGAAGCCTGATGAACTGCTTTGCAATCGCCGTCAGTCTCGGTCTTCAGCACGGCGTGCCTCTCGAAGAATACGTCGATGCCTTTGTGTTTACACGATTTGAGCCGTCCGGGCCTGTCTCCGGTCATGGAACGATCAAGTTTGCAACGTCGATTATCGACTACATCTTCCGCGAGCTTGGCATTACCTATCTCGGAAAAACCGAACTCGTCCACGTCAATCCCGACGATTTGCCAAACAACGAGGATGACAATGAGTTCTCCGTGCCGTATCTGCCCGGCTTCGAAGGCCGCCGCACACCACATCATCTCTCACAATCGTCGTCATCTGCCGGTCAGGCTGTTTCACGCTCCGAACCTGCCCATGAACACGAACATCGCGACAGCCGTTCAATTGCACGCTTAAAAGGTTATGAAGGCGATCCTTGCCCAGAATGCGGTAATTTCACGATGCTTCGCAACGGTACTTGTCTCAAATGCGACAGCTGTGGCGCAACGAGTGGATGCAGTTGATGACGGCTCTCGCATGAATGGGCTTTGCCCATCATACGCTTCACCTGTCCGGGCTATGGCTCGCCGCCATACGCCCGGACTTGCTGCCTATCGCTGCGCAATACGGCAGCAATCCCTTTTTTGTTCCCCTGGCTTTATCCAAAATCATTCATCAATCCGCCTAAAATTGTAGTCTGAACGTCATTTTTCTCCTATAATATCCATCGGTATTTTTAGGTAGGTGTGTAAAATAACTCAGACTCAAAGAGGCTCTTATGAACTCAAAAGACTTTGATACAGTGGTCATCAATGCGATCGACAAGGCCGCAGAAGATCTAAATGATCAGCGTCAAAGCGAGAAAACATCGTCCTCTGCCGGCGAAGCCATGGATAGTGCCAGCCACTTGTCACGTTCGAATACAGAAACAGTTGGTAATAAAAAATATACGTATTCGACAGAAGCACCATCTCTTTCAAGTGGTTCTGCAGAACATCTCAATCCCGACACAGGATTGCTCGAAAATCTTCCCGAAGAAGGAAAAGGCTCTTCAGGATTGATGCTGCCATGGACCAAACAAAAAATGGCCCGATATGTGGCAAAAGCACCGGTCGACAAAAATGTCGGCGAAAAACCAGCTTTTGACGAACTCGTCGGCACAGACAAGAGTGCCAAGATTTGCTGGAAATCTCAGGGAACCATTGATGATCCTAACGAAATCAATTCGATGATCGTCAATAATCTCTATATTGATAACACCGTTCATGAAGAAGACGTGCGTCAGGGCAACATCGGTGATTGCTATTTCCTCTCTTCCCTTCTTCAGGTCATACGCCATGATCCTTCCGTTATTCTCAATATGATGAGCATTTCCGGAAGTACTGTGACGACAAACTTTTATCGCCGTGAAGAAACAACCGAAAAAGACGCAAATGGGCAGAATAAAAAAGTCACTCGCTGGGTCCAGCAGCCAGTGGATGTTCAGTTTGGTATCCTCAAACAGAATGGTTCAATAAAATCCTCTCGTTATCGTATTGCATACGATCCAAAGCTCGATCGATGGTCCTCAAGCACGGATAATAGAACGCTCAAAATCAACCGCGAACACATGTATGAAGCAGCAATGTGGGTCGCATGTATTGAACAGGCCTACATGATTTTTGCTCAAAAATACGGCCAGTATGGCGAAGGCGATCCGCAAGGACTCAATCTCGTCGACAGCATTGATGGCGGACATGCTCAAAAATGCATGTACCTCTTCTTTGGCGACAAAGTGACTTCCGCTTGCGCATACGGCGTTAATAATGCCCAGGATGGCGTTGATCTGATTCAAAACAACAAATGGATTATTTCTGAACTTTTGAATTATACTCAAACCGTAGATGGTACTGGTGATACGGTCAAATATCTGATGGCCGGCTCCGATATGGCTTCTGCAACGACCAGACTGGCTTATTATGCAGGTGTCGTTGCTAACGAATTATCCGCGGTGGCCGGCAATAATCAAAACCTCAAGAAAGCACTTAAAAATGTTCAGGATGTTCAGCAGGCTGCATCACTTTACAACTCAGCCTCTGACGCCCAAAAGGCTTCTTATAAAGCGACGATTGATGCAGCTTCTCTTGAGCTCAAGAAAAATTCCTCTTTTCAGGATCTCCACCTGGCAACCTATAACACAATGCAAGAAGCCATGGGCATTGTTGTTGCCAAAGTGACCGGAAATCCAAATAAATATAACAACATCTTCATTTATTCATCACATGCCTACAGCGTTCACACCGTCAACCTCGTCAACAGCGAAGGTGCCGATTTGTCGAAGAAATCACTCGACGAAGTGTTGGCTGAAGTCGATCCGACAAAATCTTCAGTGACAATGCAAAATCCGCATGCCATGACAAAACCTGCCATGAATGAAGCCGAAGATCGCTACAATGACGGCAAATTTACCGTTTCCCTCAATTCATTCCTGAGCAATATTGCTTATTTAAGACAGGCAACGGTTTCAAATAAATAGCGATTTGCATCCATTTATCAGATGTTGATAAGGCTGGCCGATATTTGGCCAGCCTTTTTTATGGGATTTGTCTGACAAATGTCTGGCACGTGCTTTATGAAATGATGACAAATCTGTCAGCAAAAAAAAAGGTAAAAAAAATCCCGGGCGTATCGGGCAAGGAGCATTGTGCAAATGCACGATGCGAACAGGCGCGATAGCCAGGGAACAGCGCCGTGCGAAGCAGGCGCGGCGCGAAGGCCGTATGGCAAAGCCATAGGCCGAAGCAACATCAAAAAATTACTGCTGATTATTCATCTTTTTGATGAGGGATTCAACGCGGACATCAACCCAATTCTGAAGCTGAGGTTTAACTTCGGCCTGAATGAGTTTCTTGAGATAGCTGTTAACGATTGCAGGCAACAGCTGTTTGACGGCTGCGACAACTTCGGCTCGCAGAACTGCAGGATCGATTTGAACGTTTTGTGCAGATTCTGCCTGAGCGGCTTGAACTGCAGGCGAAACTGAAGGCACAGGCGTTTTTGGGGTGGACGATTCAACGCGAGGCTGCATATTGGATGCGCTCGTTGCCGGGGTCAGCGCAATTGCAGGCGAAGAAAGCGGCGCAGCCGGAGTTCCCGACTGAGAAGGTCGTTCCGAAACAGCTGAATTCGAAGTCGGGAAATTAAAGCGTTTGGCTCCAGCGAATGGATTCGCCGCCGGCACTGCAGTATGGGATGAAATCGGTGCAACAGACGGCGAAAGCGTTGCACTTGGGGTAAGCACTGGATTTGCCGGCGATGATGGAACATGAGAAACCGACGAATTCGGCGCTGCTGCAGAAGCAACAAAACCACCGATGGACGGCACGGATGATGATGGCACTGCAGTATGGGATGAAATCGGTGCAATCGGCTCTGCTGCCACCGGAGCCGGTTCTTCGACTGGTGCTGCAACTTCTGCCGCTGCTGAATTCAAAAGACCTGCCGCTGCATCGTCAATCAGTTTGAAAAATACATCCGTTTTAAACGGCTTCATCAAAATGCCTTCTGCTCCGGAGGCAAGCGCTTTTTCTTCGGAAAATGGCGCATATTTTCCGCCCATCATGATCACATGGGCTCTCGTTTTGATGGATGATACGAATTCATACGAATCGACATCGGGAAGGGTATAGTCAACGATAACCACATCTGGTGATTCCGAGTCTATCACTGAACGTGCTGAAGCCGCACTGTCTGCTGTTAATATGCGATCTTCAAGACTCTTGAATATCCATTCGCACATCGTTCGGATGGTTTTGCTGTCATCAACGACGAGAATTTTTTTCATTTTTCAGACCTTAATGAGTGTTAATTATCAGTTTTGCCAAAACACGACAAAACGACACTATTTCCTAACACACAAGCCAAAAAAGGGCAAGTTTGTTATTTGCTGACTGCTGAAGTGTTTTATTTCTATCAAACTTCTTTATTGCTCTGCTTTGACTCAACATCATTCATATACTTGAAATACCGATAATGCTTGAAAAATTTCATACAGAAATGCTTCTGGTATTGCCCCTTCCGAGGAATAACCTTTCTCCGATAGCTCGCGTTCTATCATCGATACTGGCTCTCCCAGTAAATGCGCAATCTGGGAAACATCCATTTCAATAGCCCCCTCAATGGCCAGACGAAGCTCTGCAAGCCTCCAGGCTATTGCCCAGGGCTTATCCTGCATCCGTTTAAAAGGTGGTAATGCCATCGTGTTTGTCGCAAGTCCGCAGAACATCAACTTGAGAAGCCCATCGATAAAATCCTGCACGATAAACGGTGGAACCGCATCCCCCCTCGCGTATCTGAATAATGCAAGCATTCCCATGCACCAGCCTGAATTCTCTTCAAATTCAATGTTTGCGCATTGCTCAATTCCAAACCACTGATTTTGTACTCGCCTTTGAGCTGAAATGGTCAATAGCAATCGTTTGGCTTCCGCAATCGCTGACTGATCGCTTAAATCACTGTTCTGCATGAATGACATCTCCTTCGAGTGCCTTGAGAACTTCTTTGTGATGCGTTCCCCTTGCAAAAGATTTGGCATTCAAACGATAATAATCGGCTTTTTCCTGTTGCCCTATCTGTTCATACGCTTTTGCAAGTTTTGAGTAGAGAATGGCCGCATTTTCGGCATCGCCAACAGACAGATAGAGCTCTGTGGCAAATAAAAGAAGATCAATGGCTTCTCCGGACGGAACTTTTTCTGCATGTTCAACGCATGAACTCGCAATTTCCGGCCTCCAGTCGAGGGATTTCCAACCAGAAAGTGCCCCTGATAATTCTTTTGTATCCCCAGAGATATGCTGCGCATAAACAGACATCATTCTCAGATAAGTCCTCGTTTGCTGCGCCAGCCTCGCGTATTGCGCCATGTTGAGCCATGCACTTGCGGCCGCTTCCCCCGTAAGTCCCGATGAAATCATATTCATCCAAAGATGTATGGCGAGGTTCGGGGCTCCTATCGCGTCGATTTGCGAGGCCAGTTCAAGATGCTTGTTTGAGGGCGCACTGAACGACATCATCATCGTTTGAAACCAGAGGCGTCCAAATGGCGTCTGCGATTTGTCGATCCCCGCCTGACATACTTCGACGTCCTCGCTCTGAAGACATTCGAGCATTTCATCATGCTCATTCCAATCCTTGCGAACTGATGAAAAGTATTCATGCCATTTGGGAAGTTCCTGCGACAACAACATCGCATGCGCAAAGACTTTTTTCCAGCTCGCATCCATCGACGAGATAAAGCCATGCACCTCATCCACTGCGTCAGAAAATTCAGAAGCTCGTCCTGAAATAGCAAGTGCAGCAACCGCTGCTGTTTTCATTTCGTGCTGTTCTTTTTTGCTGCCCTTTTTCGACAGCTCCAGCATTTCCAGTCCGACTTCAAGCCCCCAGTCGTCCCGTTCCAATATGTGATAAATACTCGCTAAAGCTGGTGTGATCGCAGCTCGTTCCTGAACGGTTTTGGCTTTGGTCCACGCAGTTTCAAGTAAAAAGGCTGCTGATGCCGGATAACCAGCCATTTCGAATGCCCGAACCACTGCAGAAAGTGCTTCAATCTCATCAGATTTTTCAGAAATCACAACCGTCCAGGGCGCATCTGAAAGCCGAAGTCCCTGATCAATAAGCATTGGTTTGGAATGATATTCATTCAACACAATACTGAGTGTTTCTGTTTGTGTTTGCCCCAATGACTGAATGGTTTCATCGATTTCATTGGGCAGGCTTTTCAGGCTCACTCGAATGAATTCCGAACCGGGAAGTGACTGGTTGAGCAGCTTCTCCATCTGCTCTGAAACAGCTTTTTGATTGGAAATATTGCCGATTTCAATCTGAACTTTAAAAGCTGGCGGAAGAGGGGCATCCAAAAGCACAAAACCTGGCGAATCCGGGATATTTCCTGTGCTTTTGACGAGTTTAACGGCATCATTTGAGACTTGTTCTGTCGTCATGATGGCCGTATTGGCATTGGCGAGTCGAGCTCCTTGTTTTGCAGAAGAAAGATCAAATGCGCCATAAATCTCATTTCCCTGAATGAGACTATCCAGTGTCATCGGTGTCAAAACGAAATCTTGAGCTGATGTCCCGGTAGCAAATGTCAGGCGCTTGGTAATGGCATGAAGAAAATGCGCCATATCGGGCTGCGCCGAATAGACTTCAAAATGGGGACGGATTTCGCGCATGCCCGGTTGAAATGCCAGAATTTCAATGCGAGCAGTATTTTTCTGGCGTTCAGCAATACGCCCAATCAGCAAGGTTGGTCCTGGTTCTTCCGGTGGCCATAACTCTCCGGGAGTCAGTCGAATCCAGCTCCCAACCGGATAGGCTTTATCATCCTTGATGTTGATGATGTATGCACCTTTGGGAATAAATGCAATGCGCATTTCATCGATTTGCGACGACTGGTCAAATTGCCAGTTGCGAAAACGCGCAGCATTTTCCGGAGCTTTTTTGGTTTCCGAACATGCAGAAATCAGAAAAACAAGAACTATCAGGAAAATAAGGCGCTTTTTGAACATAAAAAAGCACCTCTTTTCTTGGCACCGAAGTTCAATCTTTTGCATTTGTAATCTGGTGTTCACATCAGACTCTTCTGCGTTTTCCTTCACTGGCAACAAAGCCTTTCGGAATGGAAGAACATCCACTTGCCGTGCAGGATGAAACCGTCATTTCAGAGGTGTCAAAATCTTTAATTTCGACATTGCGAAGAACAATGGATTTCAATTCAGCAATGCCACTGATGGACTCAATCGTTCCTGAGGTCATCGTCAGTGACTGCAAGGTGCCGTCGACAAAATGCATGTTCTGAAGCGCACATTCCTTAAACTGACAATTCGTAATTTCAACAGCTTCGAGGTCTTCGGCGTCGACAATTTTCGATTTATGCCACACACAACCATCGAAAGAAGCTTCGGCCAAAATAGCTTTGTTAAAGGTGCAGTTATGGAATGTGCAACCATTGAAATAAGCCCCTTGTAAATTCAGGGCTTCGAATACGGTTCCGTCAAAAATACATGCTTCCCACTCTGTGTTGCTGCAGTCGATGGTGTGAATCGTCATTGCCCCAATCTGAGCCCCTTTAATGCTTGCAGCATCCAGAGTTTTGTCTTTAGCAATGAGTTCGTCAAAAAGGGATTCATCTGAGGTTTGAATAGCTTTGCACAGGTCTTTCTGGCTCATACTTAACTCATGAACTGGAAAAATCAGCCGTTATCACGGCAAATGTTGATAGTTGGAAATGGAAATTTGCGTAAACCGCAATTCCGGATAGATGAAATGATTACTGTTTTCTCAAAGAAATATAGATGGAACCGAAATCTCCGTCAGCATTGAGTACAGGCGCATATTCGATAATGCGTTTGTCTGAACGGAGGATGTCGATGGTGTTGTTTTTGATCACGGGTTCACCTGCACTTCCGAGGCCTTTACCGCAAATGATGAGGGCATAAGGCTTTTTGTCACGAATGCATGCGCTGATGAAATCATCGAGTCTTGAAAGTGCGGCATTCAGCGTCATGCCGCGAAGTTTCAGTGTAATGACAATGCCGTATCTGGATTCATAGCGTTTGATGTCGTGAAGCAGCTGTTTTTGTGCAGCTGTCATGGCGTCATCCATGTCCGGACGTTCGATGAGATTGTCGCCTTTTTCAACCTGAGTCACGGCAACTGTTGGCGCCACATAGTCGGTGCGCATCCCGGGTTCCTGAACGGTATTGTCAACCGAAACCGGTTGCAATGATTCAAGAACTTCAGTTTTTTGGGTGTATTTGCCCTTATTGCGCACTTTATGCACGGGCTTTTGAGGCACCGCAAGCCGTTTAACATTGGAAATCGCCATTTCCTGCGTGAAAAGTGCGAATTCTCGCTCCTCATCACTCATCGTGAGTGGCGCAGGATCATCTTTACTGGCCTGAGTTCTGGGCTTTTCCTTGACGTTAAATTTCGACTGATAGACATCGACGCCTTTGTCCATTTCTTTCATGCAGGCTTCGAATATCTCGGCATCACTCATATCGGAGGAGTCGTTTAAATCGTCTTCAGTAAAGCGAAAATCGCGAATCTGAATCTTCTGAGCTTCCCTGCGCGCACGCTCTTGAGCTTCCCTTTGTGCAGCCGCTTCTTTTCGGTCTTCTTCTTCAGATTTGCGAATATCCTGCAATGATTTCAGACTTGAAAAGGCACCGGTACTGAACC
>JAZRWV010000089.1:0-4233 GCA_045599925.1 Myxococcota bacterium | reverse complement strand
CCCAGAATGCTTGTTCAGCACAGTTTGCTAGCTTAAGTTCCTTTTATTGAATACAGCATAAATTTAGTAACTTTTTAGTCGATTATTCTTGCAAATAACCACAGCATCTCACCCGGGGGAAATCTATACTCAGCATAAATGCAGGCATAACCTAGGCTTTTACCGGAATGGGGGAGGGGCCCCCTACACGCGCTTAACGAAAATATGGCTTAAGCTGCAATATTGGCATCGCAGCTTAAACATTGTGGTTTCTTAAGGGCTCAGCCCTTAAGCGGGGGGCCGAGATGGCAGGCGCCCTGTGGCGCGGCTGGCATCGCAGAGCCCAGTGAACAAATGTGCTGGAACGAGTTGGAGAGCCGGAAGGCTCGGGAAACGAAGTTCATTTCATATTGTGAACTGAGTACCCGGGGCAGATCCCCGGTTGAGTTGTAACTTTATATCTTCGTTAATCTTACAAATCTCTTGAGGCATTATGAAAAAAAATACCCACGTTTTCTTGGTTTCACTGTTCGCTGTTTCTTTGTATGCTTGTGATGACTCTGCCGTTGGAACTACATGCCTTGAGGACGCTGGCGATTGCCAAGACGGAATCATTCAAAAGGAGTGCGACACCGGTTCGGTCATTTGCCTGAATGACAGCCTCAAAACATGCATCGACGGTAAATGGAAAAGAACTGCCTGTGAGTATGGATGCAATGATGATGCAACCGACTGCAAAGATGATACAGCATGTTCAAATGGTGACACCATCTGCACAAACGATATAAAAAAAACATGCAATGACGGAATCTGGGAACAAAATAAATGCGAATTCGGCTGCAATGCCGAGAAAAATGATTGTGCAGACAAACCAACAGAAACTAAGGATGAATGCACCGGTACCGAAGTCATTTGCGAAAATCATACAAAAAAAGTCTGCCATAACGGAACATGGCAACAAACAAACTGCCCGGATGGTTGCAACAAAACCGGTACAGACTGCGCCGTTCCTCAAACTTGCAATGACAATGAAATCATCTGTACAGACGGGAAACTTAAAAAATGTCAGGACAATACTTGGATAACAACAAGTGACTGTGGGTTCGGCTGCAATAAATCAAATACAGCATGCGCTGTTTGCAAAGAAGGATCAACCTGCAAGGATGGACTGCTGACAACCTGTCAGAACGATACAATCAAAACAACTTCCTGTCAGTACGGATGCGATTCAACAGGTAAAAAATGCGATGAAATCGATCAGACACAGCCAACTCGCTATCTGATGAACTCGGTTCATTCCCCCATTACGCCTTCTGTCGTCGAACGAATGAAAAAAATCATGGCTAAAAACAACAGCCGATACAACAACGTCTTCATCGAAATCGGCGATTCTCATTACGATTATGACAACTTTATGACGTGTTTTTCCGACCAAAAGCCGTCCATGCATATCACGTGGGGAGATCACACCAACATGCAGGAAGTCGTCACCGAATTCCAGAAAACAAAAGACTCGTTTGGGCGTGATTCAGTCGCCGCCAGAGGCGGAAAATCAATCCGTGAAATGTATAGTAGTACCTACGACGGTGATTGTCCGTCCAAGGACTGCATCGCGGATGAAATCAGCGCAATGAATCCTCGTTTTGCCTTGTTTGGACATGGTTCAAACGACCTTGGAAACGGCGCATTTACATTCTATCTTTCGAGTACCTACCCTGGATATCAGTGGGCCTTGGAAAATTATTATCGACAGCTGAACAAAGCCATTGACGAACTTGAAAATGCCGGTGTTATTCCTTTGATTTCTGGTATCGCCCCCTGCTTTATGGAGCTGTCGTACATCAATTTCATGACGAGCACCAACCCTCCAGCCATTAACCCACAGGAACACATGAGATATGCAATTCCCAGCTTTAATGCAGTTTCTCGTGGCGTTGCCGAAGCCAGACAGCTTCCATGGCTTGATATCTATAACATTTTCTATCCCCTCCCCGATCACGGCCTGACATCTGATTACACGCATTGCAGATACAAGGCTGCCTACGAAAATACTTGCGATTTCTCATCTTCCGGTGTGGAATATGGCTGCAATGCCCGAAATATCTACACAGTTGAAATGCTCGACAGAGCCTGGCGTGCCATCATTAAGGGCGACAACAAGCTGGATCCAATCGAAGAACCATACCGTGGCAAAGGGACTCAGGCCGATCCATACATCATTACGAGCATTCCCTTTACACATGAGGGAAATACCCAAAACGGCGAAAATAAAATCAATGTCTATTCTGCCTGCACTAATTCGACAGAACAGGGCCCAGAAATCTATTACAAAATGGTTCTCAATGAGAGAAAGTATCTGCGCATGTTTGCTGTCAGTGCAACCGGTGTCGATGTCGACCTCCAGGTCATGAAAGATGGCATGGATGGCAACAAATGTATTGTGAGAACCGATATCCTCGCCCACGGCTATCTGGACGCCGGAACTTATTACATCGCCGTCGATACTTTTGGGACTGATTCAACTAAGGCCGGTCAGTATCTGCTCGGAATTGTCGAATGCAGCAATCGTACAAACGGATCATACAGCTTTGATGACAAAGACGTCGATGAAATCTGTCGTTCCAAACCGCTGTTTGATGTGAAAGGATGAGGATTTTGGGGCCTTGCTATTGGCCATAGGCCAATACGCAAGGCTGCACGGCCTATTGCAATGCGATACGGCCGTGCATTTCCACCACCCTGCAAAAAAAGACGCCCGCCACTGGCGGCCGGATGAAAAACCCAAAACTCCTTGCAGAACACTCGAATCAATGCTGTTCCTGTTCGACTATGAACCACACCTTTTCTTCATCATCGTATTGCCACGTGGTGCGAACTCTACCTGATTGAACTGAGGGTGAGCCATTCACAAACCACTGCATTTGCGATTCAATCACTGCACATTTTTCCTTCTGATCCTTATCGACAACATCAGTCACATCACATGGACTCGTCGACATGATTTCTATCTCGGCAAAATGAAGCTTTTGAGACTGAATTGCTTCAAGCCAGGCCGCACGGGATTTTGGCGTGATATTTTTTGCCGCAACTTCATAGCGTTCAAATATCAAATCGCGATGATAGCTTTCGACATTTTTTACAAGCGCCTTAAAATCTGTTTTGGTCGAACAAGCACTGCAAAAGGCTATGATAAACAATAATAAAAGCAGTAAAAATGCTCTTAATTTCATAGAAAACACCAGACAAAAAAAGCCATGCCTTCGGCATGGCTTTTTAGTTAAAACGAGGTATTAGAACCAGAATGTACAACCTGCCATCCCAAGAAGATCGACATTTTTGAAGAAATCTACACTCACACCGCTTGCTTTTGTCGAGTGGGCAACCTGACCTTTGCCATCATAGTTATCGAGGAAAGTGTTCTGGGTAGCACCACCTTCTGTAATGATATTAATACCGATACCAACCTGCGTATGAATCGAAAAATGTTCTGAAAGGAAAAATTCCGGACGCACACCGAGATCAATGGAGAACTGATAACCATCATTATAAGCACCCCAGCTGTCATTGCGGGATGTATCGGCCTTAAATCCATCCGTAGAACGTCCTGAGGCCGAAAATCCAACCACACCAACCAAATTGACATCATTAGACATAACGATTGGAATCAACCCGCGAATCGAAACATTCCAGTCAATAATCGTCGTTTTATGACCAGACATAAAGTCTGTACTGCCAATATCTTCCTTCAATGTTGCTGTTGTCGTGTTAAGCCCAAACAGAAGCTGAAGTCCAAAGTATTTATTGAACTGATAAATCGCAGAAATACCACGTCCATCACCTGCATAACTGCTAATGGCAGAATCAACACCAAGACCAAAACGACGAGACATGTCTTTTGCTGAAGCATCTGCAGCTATACCAACTACAAAGAAAAGGAAAAGACTCAGTATAAGAAGGAACTTTTTCATGTGATTCTCCAGCCAAAAAACACCCAATGGGGAAAAAAGCACAAGATTTCCAGCGAGCAGGCTTTAAAAAACCAGTCCGAATCATGAACTTTTTCTACGATGATTGAAATCTCAATGGCAATCATCTTTGCAGTATCAGAAAAACTGCAAAGACAAACCACCAGCATTTAAGCATATTACAATCTGTATAAAAATTGAGCAATTGTTATTCAATTCAATACGCGATAAGAGCAACAATAGAAAATGGCAGAAAATGCCATCACAACGTCATCTTTTCGGCATAAAA
>JAZRWV010000088.1:0-4681 GCA_045599925.1 Myxococcota bacterium | reverse complement strand
CAATCTAAGAAAATTCTTGCTGAATATCACCAGTATTTCGCGGTTCGCAAAGCGGTTGAAAGCACGCGAAGAGCGGCCTCTGAAGGCGGCGATGGCAAGGGTGGTGTGTTCTGGCATACGCAGGGGTCGGGTAAATCTCTTTCGATGGTGTTCTATGCGCACCTTTTGCAGCAGGCACTGAACAGCCCGACGATTGTGGTCATTACAGACCGCAACGATTTGGACGATCAGTTGTTTTCTCAGTTCGCAAAGTGCAGCGATTTCCTGCGCCAAAAGCCCGAGCATGCCACGAGCCGAGACCATCTGATGCGCTGGCTGGCCGCGCGTCAGGCCAACGGGATTATCTTTACGACGATGCAGAAGTTCGAAGAATCTGCCACAGCGCTCTCTGACAGACGAAACATCGTCGTCATGGCGGATGAAGCGCATCGCAGCCAATACGGACTGTCAGAGCGGATCAAAATGGTCAAGAACGATGCTGGAGAGGATGAAGCCAAGCGCGTTGTCGGAACCGCACGAATCATTCGCGATTGTTTGCCGAATGCCACCTTTATTGGATTTACAGGAACCCCGGTTTCTTCCAAAGACCATAACACGCGCGCAGTTTTCGGGGATTATATCGACATCTACGATATGACGCAGGCCGTCGAAGATGGCGCAACAAGGCCGGTTTACTATGAAAGCCGCGTTGTGAAACTTCATCTCGACGAAGAAACGATTAAGCTTATCGATCGGGAATATGATCTGATGGAAGAAACCGGCGTGGCGGATGATGCTGTCATCCAGAAGAGCAAGCAGATGCTTGGCAAGATGGAAGCTGTACTCGGCAATCCTGAGACGATTGATTCCCTCGTGAATGATATTCTTGACCATTACGAGAATTACCGGGCAAACCTTCTGACCGGTAAAGCCATGATCGTTGCGTACTCGCGCGGCATTGCGATGGATATTTACCATCGCATTCTCGAACTTCGCCCGGGTTGGACGGATAAGATCGCCGTGGTGATGACAGAAAGCAATAAGGATCCGGAAGCGTGGAGACAGATTATCGGTAATAAAGCGCACAAAAATGCGCTGGCAATGAAGTTCAAAGACAATAGCAGTCCGTTGAAGATTGTGATTGTTGTCGATATGTGGCTGACTGGGTTCGATGTTCCTTCTCTTGCGACGATGTATGTTTACAAGCCGATGTCCGGTCACAATCTGATGCAGGCCATCGCACGTGTAAACCGAGTTTTCAAAGACAAGGAAGGCGGGTTGGTCATCGATTATGTTGGCATTGCATCTGCGCTCAAACAGGCCATGAATGACTACACAGCGCGTGACCGCAAGAATTATGGTGACCTCGATGTGGCTAAAGCGGCCTATCCCAAGTTCCATGAGAAACTGGAAGTCTGCAGAGATTTTCTTCATGGATTTGATTATGACGCCTTCATGCGTGGATCGGATCTGGATCGCGCAAAGGCTATCACGGGTGCTGTAAACTTTATTGCTGCGCCTGATAAAGATAATTTGCTGAAAGACTTCCTCAAAGAGTCCTATCTGTTACATCAGGCGCTGTCGCTGTGTTCCTCACTGACGACAGAACCTGAACGTCTGGAAGCTGCGTTCTTTGAAGCTGTTCGAGTCATGGCGAATCGTATTCTTGTAGGCGGCGGCAAGAAGATATCTCTTAAGGAAATGAATGAGAAAATCAACGAACTCCTGAAGCAGAGCATCAAGAGTGATGGTGTGATCAATCTCTTTGATGGGGTACAGGAAGGTTTCTCCCTGTTTGATCCTAAGTTCCTCGAAGAAATATCAAAGATGAAACACAAGAACCTTGCGGTTGAATTGTTAAAGAAACTGATCGCAGAACAGGTTACGCTTTACAAGAGAACGAATGTTGTTAAGGCTCAGAAATTCAGCGAAATGATCCAGAAGATCATGAATGCCTATTTGAACGGTTTGCTTACCAATCAGCAGGTTATTGATGAATTGCTGAAACTCGCCAAGGAAATCCAAAATGGACAGAAAGCCGGTCAGGATATGGGCCTAACTTCTGAAGAAA
Organism: Myxococcota bacterium; assembly: GCA_045599925.1. Taxonomy (GTDB): domain Bacteria; phylum Myxococcota_A; class Bradymonadia; order UBA4248; family UBA4248; genus UBA4248. The sequence goes on along the minus strand of JAZRWV010000088.1, from coordinate 2,631 downwards.
TGGCATTCTATGATGCATTAACTCGCCCAGAAGCCATTAAAGACTTGTACGAGCATGAAGAATTGATCGCGCTTACGCGCGAACTGACAGATACACTGAGAAAGAACAAGACGATTGACTGGCAAAAGAAAAATGCTGCAAGAGCTAAAATGCGTATGCTGATCAAGAGACTACTAAAAAAATACAAGTATCCGCCTGAAGGTATGGATGATGCGCTTGAAACTGTGATGACGCAGTGCGAGCTGTGGACGGATACCGCAGATATGGAGAATTAGCCTATTGTGGAGACGTGCAGACCGCGCGTCTCCACGCGAAATGGCATCCCTCCCCCGAACAATGCCCGTCGGAATTTCCGGCAAGGCAACATTGCCCTAAAAATCGCCTTCGGAAATTCCGAAACGCTTTCTCTGCCCCCTAAAATGGCTTTCGGGAATTCCGAAATGGCCTCTCTGCTCCGAAAAAATCCCGTTTTTTGATTAAACTGGAGCTTATTTTTGTTCCAACGCCGGTTTCGGGACTCAGACTGCCGCTTTGCTGGTCTAGTGATGCGGTTTCGGAAAATCCGAAAGGGCGTCATTGCCCCGGTGATGCGGTTTCGGAATATGCTGATTAACACCCGCGAGCCGTATGCGCACAGCCGCCCGGAACGGCGGCGAGCGCCGGCGGCGTATGGCGTAGCCATAGCCCGCGCCACCATCATAAAAAACAAAAGCGGCGCGTGTTGCCACGGCCGCTTTGAAAGTGTGTTAGATGTTGAATTTACTGGATTTTGGTGACTTCAAAACCGGCATCGACGATGGCTTTGGTGAGGGTTTCGTTGGAGACGTCTTCGGATTTGAGTTTGACGATGGCGCGATTTTTTTCGTGAGAAACGTCAGCGGATGCGACGCCGTCGATGGCGAGTAGGGCTTTGGTGACAGCGCCGGAGCAGTGGCCGCAGTGCATGCCGGTGATGGAAATGGTGCGGGTGAGGGGATCGGCGGGGGCGTCATTGGTTTCAGCGCCGACGAGTTTGGCGAATTTGAGACGAAGCGCGTTTGAGACGACGCTGAAGCTGGAAAGACTCATGGAGAGTGCTCCTATGATGGGGTTGAGCTGCCAGCCCGTGAGCGGGACGAAGGCGCCTGCGGCGAGTGGGATGCCCAACACGTTGTAGAAAAAGGCCCAGAAGAGATTCTGGTGGATATTGGTGAGAGTTTTTCGGCTGAGTTGGATGGCGGCTGCGGCGTCGGTGAGGCGGCTTTTCATGAGGACGATGTCGGCTGCATCGGGGGCGATGTCGGGGCCTGCGCCAATGGCGGTGCCGACGTCTGCGCGTGTGAGTGCGGGTGCGTCGTTGATGCCGTCGCCGATCATCGCGACTTTGCCGAATTCCTGGTATTGCTTGACGATGGCTTCTTTGCCGTCGGGGAGGACGCCTGCGATGACGTCGTCGACACCGGCCTGGGCGGCGATGGCTTTGGCGGTGTTTTCGTTGTCACCGGTGAGCATGACGACTTTGAGCCCCATGTCGTGCAGCGCTTGGATGGCGCTCGGGCTGTCTTTTCGGATTGTATCGGCGACGGCGATGATGCCGAGGAAACGGTTGTCATCGGCAAAGAAGAGGGGCGTTTTGCCCGACTGAGCGAGTGTGAGTGCGCGCTCGCGCTTGTCGTTGTCGAGGGAGGTGTGTTGTTGGATGAAATCGGCGTTGCCTGCGTAAATCGTGGTGCCGTCGACGTTTGCGGTCAGGCCCAGGCCAGGAATGGCTTTGAATTCGCGAAGCGGGATCAGCGATTCGGCGTTAGCTTTTGCCGTAATGGCGCGAGCGAGCGGGTGTTCGCTGCCGGCTTCTGCGGAGGCGGCGATGCGGAGAAATTCGTCGGCATCGAGGCCGTTGGCGGGGATGATATCGGTCACTTCGGGGGTTCCGTTGGTGATCGTGCCGGTTTTATCGAGGATCACGGTTTTGACGCGGCCGCATGTTTCGAGTGCAGATGCGGTTTTGAAGAGGATACCGTTTTGAGCTCCGACGCCATTGGCAACGATGATGGCGACGGGCGTCGCCAGGCCGAGTGCGCACGGGCAGCTGATGACGAGAACCGAGATTGCGCGGGCGAGTGCGTAGCTCGTCGTTTGTTTGGCGCCGAAGAACCAGGCGGCGAAGGTCGCGAGGGAGATGCCGATAACTGTGGGGACGAAGATGCCCGAAACTTTGTCGGCAATGCGAGCAATCGGGGCTTTGGTCGCCGCGGCATCGCTGACGAGTCGGATGATTTTGGAGAGCGTTGTGTCTTCGCCGATGCGGGTGGCTTTGCAGATGAGGCGTCCGGACTGATTGATCGTCGCGGCGGAAACGGTGCTGCCCACGACTTTGTCGACGGGGATCGATTCACCGGTCAGGGCCGATTCGTCGACTGCGCTCGTGCCTTCGATGACTTCGCCGTCGACGGGGATCGATTCACCGGGTTTAACGAGGAAGGTGTCGTCGATCTTGATTTTGCTGACGGGTGTTGGCGTTTCGACGCCATCATTGAAAAGCGTTGCAGTATTGGGGCGCAGGCGGATGAGGCCTTTGAGGGCGTCGGTCGTGCGGCCTTTGGCGCGCGCTTCGAGGTATTTGCCGACGGTGATGAGGGCGAGGATCATGGC
>JAZRWV010000087.1:0-6075 GCA_045599925.1 Myxococcota bacterium | reverse complement strand
AAGAAAAAACCGGAAAAGTTAAACTCATCAACGATTCCGGACGTGATATGGCTCTGCCTGTAAAACAGGTTTTACATGCCTTTCCATCCCGGATTGCGACATCCCTCCCGCTTTCAAACATTCAGAACGAGCTCAAATCACTCGATATGCGCGCTGATTCCTTTGTTGAACAATGCGATATCGAAGAATTGTGGAAACTTGTCAGCGGCGAATACGAGGAAATAGCACTTCAGGATCTCGTTTCCCTTTCTTTTGAATCTCCGGGAACCGTTCACATCCTGGCCATGATCCGCGCACTCAGAAATGACCGCATCTTCTTCAAAGCCATTCAGCCGGAACTGTTTGCCCCACGGCCGCTGGAAGTCGTCGAAGACCTCCGCAGACAGCGCGAACTCAAGGCAAAAAAAGACGCATGGCGTTCCAGCTTTGTCGATGAAGCCGTTCATCTCCTCTCGATGGAACAACCTGATCGCATGACTGCCATCGAAGACGGCATGATTGCGCATTCCGATGTCCTCGATGCCTGGAAAATCATTGAACAGTTTGCCGTTCTCGGAACTGATTGTCCGGATAAAGTCGAAGCAGAAACACTGCTTGAAATGCTTCAAAACCGCATCAACAGAGGATTTTCCGGCACATCACACCTCAGAGCCCGTGCTTTTTTGCGAGAATCCGGTTATTGGGAACCTGACACCAATGTGGCCCTCATCAAATATGAAATTCCTGTCCATTTTGATGAAACTGCAGATCAGGAAGCTTTTCAATGCTACCAAAATCCGAATTCTGAAATTACAAGACGGGACTTGACCCACTTAAATGTCTTTTCCATTGATGATAACGGCACACTCGACATTGATGATGCCATTTCTATAGAAAAGCTTAGCGACGGCAACATCCGGCTTGGCGTTCACATTGCTGCTCCTGCGGCCTCCATTCCGTTTGATTCAGCACTTGAACTCGCAGCACGCCATCGAGGAACATCCATTTACCTGCCAGAACAGCGCATTCCCATGCTGCCGACGATTCTTAGTGAAAATGCGCTCAGTCTATTACAGGGAAAGAAGAGAAATGCCATTTCTTTTCTCATCACATTTGATAACGATTTTAATGTCGTAGAACAGGAAATCTCTCCATCCATCGTCGAATCAAAGCATTGTCTTTCCTATGATTCCGCAGAACATCTTCTGGAACACGGCATTGATGATCTATCAGATGAAATGCGAATCATTCAGGAATTATGCGAAGTTTCGGCAGCAAACAGACGAAGTCATGGTGCCATTGACATTGATTTACCTGAATTTAAGTTAATTTATGTCCCGGAAACGGGAATTTATGAGTTTCATCCGATTGACACGACGATGATGAGTCGTCAGCTCGTCTCGGAATGCATGATTCTGGCAAATGCTCTGGCTGCTGAATTCTGTTTTAACAACGAAATTCCCTCACTTTATCGAATTCAGCCTTCACCAAACAATATGCCGCGACAGGACACCCTCGACAACATGCCTAATGACATGTTCAGAGCATTCGCCATGCGCAAATGCATGATGCCTGCGGCCTCATCCATGACCCCGGATATCCATGCCGGACTAGGGCTTGAAAAGTATCTTCAGGCGACAAGTCCCCTGCGACGTTATGCAGATCTTCTCTGTCATTACCAGCTGGAATATTGGTTTGCACATCATCAGGCGCGTTTTTCTGCGGATGAATTCAACGCCATTCTGGCTGAAACCGATCTGGCACTCTCGCACGCCCGTTCAGCCTCCCATGAAGCTTATCAGACTGCAACACTCTCCTATCTCAAACAGATCGGAAACGAACCTCTTGAAGCCATGATCCTCCAATACAATACCGAACGCGGTGATATCGCCCAGGTCGTCCTTACACAGACACAGGTGCGGGCTAATGTCGCAACGAAATCCAGATGGCCGCTCGGAACCATGTGCCGGGTTCGTATCGACAATGTGCGTCCGGAAGAAGGCATTATTCAGCTTCAATTCATCGACATCCTGAATGGATAAAAATATGGCTGATACTATGAAAAAATGGTGGATGATTTTGGCAGCATGCACAATTTGCTTAAGTTCCTGCAGTCAAAAAGCGACTGACTCACCAACACCAACAAATGATGATGGCGCAGCTGTAATCGATAAAAATCCCGGAGTTGAACAGAAAAATGCGCCTGAAAATGTTCCTCAAAACACAGAAAAAAAGGACGTTGCAGCCATTCATCCCCAAAAGCAGGCCGATGCAACTCCCCCTAAATCAGCTGCAGAAAATTTCGCCGAAGAATTCATTCAGAACGGGGATTACGATGCAGCTTTACGCCTGATTTATGAAAAAGAGCTCGAATCCGGTCCAACCGATGAACTCGAAAAGAGCTATGCCCAAATCATTAAAGACCATCCACTGCTCAATGCAGCACCAAGAAAACTTGAACCTGGAAAAGACATCTCCTCCCTGAAACGCCTGGGCGGCGGCAGTTCACTCGTCTATAAATTTATTAAGGACGGTGAAACGATTGCCGCATTCAAGCCTTTTCAAAAACGATATCAGTCAAACTACCGTTCAGAAATCGCGGCTTATCGCCTGTGTCCCGTCATGAAATGCGGTTTTGATGTCCCCGTCAATCTTCCTGTTTATTTCGATTTCGATGAGTTTTCATCTCTGTACGCCCACAATCCGTCCAATCCCAAAGATGAATTTGCAGAAATCATTCCCTCAAAAGAGGATGGTTCGTTCCGGGTTTATGGAACATATAAATACTGGATTAAAGAATATGGCGAATATCCAATAGAGTTTTCTGTCTATTGGAAAAAATGGCTCAATCCAGGAACATCAAGAGAAGAATTAAACAAGCCAGCCAGCAGTCTGCTTCCTGAATTTGCAAAAAAACACGAACGTGGCCAGAAATATGCGAACAAGCTGGCACCACACTTTGAAAATTTGTCGATATATGACCTGGCAAGACAGATTTCAAACATGCTTGTATTCGATTTTCTCATCAACAACTGGGACAGATTCAGTGGCGCACCATCTCTTTATGGCGTCAATTGCCAGTTTGCCAATGGACGAATCATGTCAATTGACAACGGAGCCGGTTTTGCCCAAACACCCAATCCGAAACCAGAAAAGCATCTACATGAAATCACAAGATTTTCTAAACTGACGTACACTGCGATTCGAAATTTTGACAAGGAATGGATGTTGAATTTTCTCTTTCCCAATGCAAGCAAATTCGAGATGGAAAAATTTGAAACCTTCTGGAATCAACGGGAAAAATATCTCAAATATGTCGAAAGTCTGATCATAAAAAATGGTGAATCAGAGACCTTTTTCTTTGAATGATAATTAAAAAAATCCAGCCGAATTGAAAATGTTCGGCAACCATATTGAACAGGCTCATAATAAGCAATGTATTGAATAAATAACTTCGTCCAGTTGTTCATTCTTTACATGAAACACTGCGCACAGCCGGATGTACTTAAAGGAAAAATCGATGCTCCATTCCTATAAACTCACAGTATTCGCAAGTTTAATGACATTTATGCTGTGTGCATGCACTTCAGGATGCAAAAAATCAGAAAAAGTCAAAACTGACCCTCCTGCTATGAACGAAAACACAGAAAATTCCGTTCAAGCAGCAGAATCCGTCTCAGAAAATGCCAATGCGCCATCTGAACCAGTTCAAAATAAGACAGAAGAGACAGAAAAGTCCGTTCAACCATCTGAATCCGTTTCTGAAAATGCCAATGCGCCATCTGAACCAGTTCAGAATAAGACAGAAGAGACAGAAAATTCCGTTCAAGCAGCAGAATCCGTCTCAGAAAATGCCAATGCGCCATCTGAACCAGTTCAGAATATGCCAGACAAAACTGCAGCATATGAAATTAAAATTTGCGGCAAACCAAATGAATCCCCCAAATTTACATCTTATGAATCGACCAGGAAGTACGCAGCAAATCACAAATCATTCGTAACAATAACGAATCCGGATATCGATTGGAAAAATATCGAATCAAAATTGACAACACCAATATTCAAAACAGACAACACACCAGATGCCGTTCAAAAAGCTGTCGAATATATTAACAAAACCTTAAAAGATTATTCCTGCCATGAATCTGAAAAAATGTCTCGGGATCAATTTTCGGCACAGCTTATTCGTTGTGAAGAAAATCACATGGCTGAGGCAGAAAATTGCATTGGTGGCTGCATGTTTGAACGTGCAGACTTTAAGGAAAATATTTATATGGTCCTTACCGGGTCAAAAGATGACAAAATCAGAACATACCTTATTGAAAAAGATTACAGAATATTAGATGGAGAAGAAGGAAACACCGTTTATTCAACTGATATCAGCATTGTTTCATTATCTGCAAAGTCTTTTTTGAATCAGAATGCATTATATGCCCGTGTGAAATATGAACATTCATCGGATGCAGAACATATGGGTTCAGACAAAACGATAGATACTTATTACAAAACCTATTTATTTGCGGGAGAAAAGCTGAGACTTCTTCAAGCCTGGACAGACACACATGTTCATGATTTTCAGGGAGAAGAGCAATTTGAAGTTGATGATCCAGATATTGATATCATGTCTTGTACAACAGCGGACGGAGACTACGAAGAGACTCGCGTGAGCTTCGATGGCGTTGAATTTCATTCAGATACAGTTGTGATAGAAACCGAAGAAGAAATGAATGCCCTGATGAAAGCCAATCCTGAATGAACGCCATAAAATGTTCGCCGGGCGTATTGAACGGACTCGAAATTAACGCCGTATAGAAAGCAAAATTCAAGGATTTATGCGTGTTTAGGCAATGCGGCGAACCCGTGAAATAGCCCGGCGCGGCGGACGTATCGACCTAGAAAGCCGTTTCAAACGGCTCTGGTCGATAGACCGCCGACACACGCCGTATGACAACAGGCGAGTCCACTAAACGAAAGCTTTCTCTGCACGTCGGGGAATCCGCCTGAACCGATACAGAAAATCAGAGAGTTTCGTGTGTTTTTATAGTCTGAAAAAGCGTCTTCTGATAAACTGTAGCGGCTTATTTTGCAGGAGGAAGCCATGGCTGAAGTTTTCAAAGATGCCTTTCAATCCATGAATCTTTCGACCGAAAGACTGGAAGATGTACTTGAAGTTGCCAAACAGACAGATGCTCGCAAATTCAATGACAGCGAACTTCGTCAGATTGAAGAGCTGCTGAGAAAACTGGAAGAAACATTTAAATCGGTTGCAGCCGAAAGCCTGTTAAAGAAAGCACCAAGAGACAGTGTGGAAAAATCGACGGCTGAAGAGCTGACGACACAGTTTCAATCGATGGAAGCCCTGATTGCTAACATGACCCAAACCCTGATGGGACTGGAAAGCGTCAGAACGAGGTTTTCTCAACTTTATGGCGGATACACAGGGCTCATGATGGATTTGTCCAAATCCCAGAGTACGAGTGCCGCATCGCGTCTTAATCTGACACGTCTCTCGATGAAACAGACGCATGATACAATTGAAAAGACGACGGAATTGTTCAAGCGTCAGCTGTTGGAACAGATGCAGGAATTCGAGAAACTCGGGGCTGACTATTATCAGATGCAACACAGCCTTGATGTGTTTGAGCTTCCTCCGGATCAGACGCCTGCAGAACCACCTGCGGATGAAAACGAGAATAACGAAGAAAATTCGCAGGAAACAACAGAAAATGAAGAACAATCGGAATCTGTAGAAGAACAGAGCGAGTCTGAACAGACTGAACCCGAAGCACCAACTGAAGCTGAAGCTCAAGCTGAACTCGAAGCTCAGGCCGAACTCGAGGCGCAAGCCGAGGCTGAAGCTCAAGCTGAACTCGAAGCTCAAGCTGAACTCGAAGCTCAAGCTGAACTCGAAGCTCAAGCCGAACTCGAAGCTCAAGCCGAACTCGAAGCTCAAGCTGAACTCGAAGCTCAAGCTGAAGCAGAACAAGCTGAACTCGAGGCGCAAGCTGAAGCAGAACAAGCTGAACTCGAGGCGCAAGCCGAGGCTGAAGCTCAAGCTGAAGCTGAACATTTCCAGGAAATCGTCGAATATCAGAC